>NZ_VIDT01000361.1 GCF_006519715.1 Ideonella azotifigens | reverse complement strand
CTGCCGCTGGCACCGGCTTGGCCGCCGCTGGCCTATGTCATCGCGTTTGTGTGGGGCGGCGCTGGCGGCGCGCTGTACACGCTGGCGATGGTCGACATCGGCCACCGCGAGCAAGGCGTGGCGCTGGTCAATACCACCGCGGTGCTGGTGCTCAGCTACACGCTGGGCGGCATGGCGGCCCCGATGCTCGGTGGCCTGGCACTGAGCCTGGCGCCGGGCTGGGGCATGCCGCTGCTGATGATCGCAGTGGCCGGCACCGGGCTCGGTGGCTTGCTGAAGGCGCGCGCTCGCGCTTGAACGGCCTCACGCACTGGGCGCGCTCCGCGCTCGCCCGCCGGTCCCGCGGGACCGCGCACGCAAGACCGCCGCATGGGCAGCACCCGGCCAGGAGTGGAAATTCACCGGGTCCGCCTGGCAGCAGGTCCTCGCGGCTGCGTCCCGCATCAACCCACGGTCGACATGATCGCCAAAGGCCGGCCCTCGTTGTCGCTGAAGAAACCCATCCACTCCTCGCTGCCGTTCTCGTGGCGATGGATCATGTGCGGCGCATGCGTGAATTGCACGCCGCGCGCGCCCAGGGCCGCCTGCGCTGCGCGGATGTCATCGACGCGAAAGTACAGGATCGACTCCGAAACAGTGCCTTCGCCCTCCGACAGGAACAGCCGCACGCCGCCACAGTCGAAAAATGCCAGGTTGCCGAACGAGTACAGGTGCGCCAAGCCGAGCACGTCACCGTACCAAGCACGGGCGGCAGCGATGTCCTTGACCGTTCGGGCGATCTGCCCCAGAGCGCCCAGATGGATGTCGGCTTGCATGAAGGTCTCCTTGGCGTGCAGCAGGGTGTCGCGTCGAATGCCGTCCCAGCGTCGAAGTTCGGTTCGGCTGGCCAGACCAAGCTTGTGCAGCGCGTTGGCCACGTGGTACTTCACGGCGTCGAGGGTGACGCCCTGGCGCGCGGCGATCTCGCGGTTCCGCAGACCGTGCCGCACCGCCTCAACCACGCGCCACTCGCCGGGAGTCAGTACATCTGGGTGCGCTGGGCGACCGCGCTCGCGTGGGCTGGGCATGCGCGCAGCTTAGCGCTTGCAAGAATGAATTTCCCTACCCGAGGCAACACCCAAAAAACGATCCTGCTCACTGCAAAGCTATGGCGGTGCCATCGGGTCGTCTTGCCAGGACTTGCCCGGCGCCGAAGCACTCTTGAGGTGCTCGACAAAGGCCTTGACCGTGGGAGACAGCTCTCGTCTGCTCGGAAAGACGGCGTTTACCGCCAACGGAGGCGGCGTCCATTCGGGAAACAGATGAACGAGGCGCCCGGCCTGGATATCGGGCGCGCACAAGTACCCCGACAGGCAACCCAGGCCGACGCCACGCAGCACTTGCCTGTGAATCAAGAGCGGATCGTTGATGCTCAGGCGCGGGTTGAGTTCGAACCTCTTCTCCTCGCCGCAGGGGCTTGTGAACATCCAGGGGCGCGGCCTCCCGCCGATGCCTGGCATCTCGACGGCGTCGTGCGACTGGATCTCGTCCAGGGTGCGCGGCGTGCCGCGGCGCGCGAGATAGGCAGGAGCGGCGCAAAGGTAGCGGCGAATCGTCCCCAGCCGGACCGCCACCAGTTGCGAGTCGGTCATCGGCCCGATGCGCACCGTCACGTCCACGTTCTCGGCAATCAGGTCCACCGATCGACTGCTCAACTCCAGTGCCACCTTGACATCGGGGTAGCGCGCCAGGAACTCGGGCAGCAGGTCTGACACGGCGTTGTAGCCGAAGCCTATTCCGACACTGATCCGCAGCAGGCCGCGCGGGTTGTCGCTCATGCCGCTGATCACGTCGACCGTTTCATGGATGCGCGCGAGCAGGTTCCCGCATCGCTCGTGCATCGCAAGGCCTGCGTCAGTCAGCTGCACGTCATGCGTGGTCCGCTGGACAAGGCGGATTCCCAAGGCCGCCTCCAGGCGAGCCACACAGCGACTCACGCTCGACTTGGGCATGTTCAGCACGCGCCCGGCCGCGGAGAAGCTGCGCAGCGTTGCGACTTTCTCGAACACGCGCAAATCATTCAAGTCCAGCATGTCGAAGGATTCCTCTTGAGCGCCCCAGACCTGTCGCTCCGTGCCAGCTCCCCGAGGGGGTCAAGAAAAACTTGGGGCAGCCCTGCGTTTTCTTGAGAGGTGACAGCGAGCGCGGTTTGAAACCCGTGAATTCCTGGTGAGCTTCGGCAGCACGCAAGCCGACTGTCCCACCAGGGGAACACCGTGTTCCCGCGGCATGGGCATGCAGTCCTACAGCCCGAACGGGCGGATCAAGTTTCAATGAGTTTGTCACACCGCCTCATGGTGCTTTCCAACGAATGAACGCATGAAACAACCAAGCTCCACCATCCTGGCAGTCGGTGCCGCGGGCAAGTTTGCCGGCCTCGTGCTTCCTGCGCTTGCCCAACGTGGCGCCAAGGTCCGCGGGCTCATCAGACGAGCTTCCGACACGGACGCCGTGCGCGCCCACGGCGCCACGGACGTGGACGTCGGCGATCTGGGCAACCGTGCCAGCGTTGAGACTGTCCTCGAGGGCGTCGACTCGGTCTTCTACATCGCGCCAGCCGCCCTGCCCGACGAAGCGAATGTCGGCAAGCGCAAGTTCCTCGACATGTTCTTGGCCAGGTCAGGAACCCGATCAATCGGCAGGAGATGAAGATGAACAAATCTCAAGAGACGAAAGTCCTGTTCGTGGGCCAGCAACCGGAGACGGTCGACTTCTCGGACCCGGCATTGCCGCCCGGTTTCGACGCCGCCAAGATCCATGCCGGGATCGCTCTCGGCATGCAACAGATGACAGATCGGGGCTGGCATGCAGATCTCTGTCTCGTGCGCCCCGACGACTCCGCGTCAACAGTGCTTGAGCAGCAACTCTCCACCGTTCTCTACGACTGCGTCGTGATCGGCGGAGGCCTTCGCATTCCCCCCAAGAGCCTGCTGCTGTTCGAACGGCTCGTGAACACCGTGCACAAGACGGCACCCCAGGCGGCCATCGCCTTCAACACCTCCCCGCCGGACACCGCCGATGCTGCGGCGCGTTGGCTCAACCTCGACTGAGTGAACGGAGGCATCGCGCCATGGCAACCATCCGTCACCCTCTGCACCCGCTCGACCGCGCAGTCATGATCGCAATGCGCGAGATGGTCGCGCCGATGAAGGGAAGCGTCACCGGTCCGGAGGCGAGAAAGCCCTTCGATGAATGGATGGAGAAGACTCGCTCATCCCCCGGCGTGACTTACGAACAGGCCTCGGTAGGCGGTGTCGCAGGCGTTTGGTGCCGCCCGGAAGGCGCAGTTGATCCCGCTGCGGCGATCCTCTATTTTCACGGTGGCGCCTACATCGCCGGATCGGCGCTCGCCTATCGGCACTTCGTCGGTCAGATCGCCGCGCGGACCCGGATCGCCGCGTTCGTGCCGGCGTACGGGTTGGCACCGGAGCGGCCGTTTCCGGCAGCCGTTGACGATGCCCAGGCCGCCTATGCGGGCCTGGTCGCGCAGGGAGTCACCAGCATCGCGCTGGCGGGGGACTCGGCCGGTGGCGGGTTGGCGCTGGCGCTGCTGTCGCTGGCGGTTGCCAAGGCGAAAGATGGCCTGATCCCAGCTCCCCTGGGCGCGGTGGCGATGTCACCCTGGACCGATCTGGCGCTGACCGGCGACAGCATGGCAAGCCGCGCCGAAGCCGACCCGCTCACGACCCAGCAGGCACTCGCCACCACGGCGCAGTTGTACCTCGGCAAGCATGACCCGCGCGACGCGCGAGCCTCGCCTCTGTATGCCGATCTCGCCCAGCTGCCGCCCATCCTCATCCATGTCGGGGAAGACGAAGTCCTGCTTGACGATTCCACGCGCTACGGCGATCGGGTCGAGAACAGCGGCGGGGTCTGCCAGGTGAACGTCTGGGAAAGCATGGTGCATGTGTTCCCTTCCAACGTTTCCACGCTGCACGCGGCAAAGGCCGCACTGGACGACATAGGCGACTTTTTGCGGCGGTGCTTCAAGACCGAACCCGATGGGGCGTCGAATGAAGGGCCTCACCCTTGGCGCGCCAGGACGCCGGCCTGAGTGGCCAACAGGACTTGTTGGGCGTCGCCGCAGCGCATCACCGGCCCGCATGCCCGGGCCCGGCCCCCTGCCTCACCCGCAGCTTCGCCACCACGCCCGGCGGCTCGAACAGCAGCACCAGTTCCGTGGCAGCACCCGTGGACCGGTCTGCGCCGGGCCAGCGGTAGACCCACACCTCGTCGCCGCTGTCGAACCGGACGACGATGGCCGGGCCAAGTGCGGTAGCGACTTCGGGCTGGGTGCTCTTGCCGACGGTGATCAGGGCGGCGGCGGCCTGCGGCGAGAGGGCTTGGCCGGCTGGCGTGTGCGCAATGCCCGGGCCCTGCGGCGAGGGGCCGAGCAGGCCGACGCCGGCACAGCCCGAGCACAGGCTGGCTGCGAGGCAAAGCGCACGAAGGCGAAGCCGCGACCGGGTCATGGCCGATCGTCCATGTACTCGAATTCGACCCGCGTGTCGTCCGGCCAGCTGCGGTCGCCCAGCGGCAGGAAGTAAGTGCGGTCCACCAGCACTTCGCAGTCGCAATAGGGCAGGTCCTGCTTGAGGCCGGGGTCGTCGCTGGCGCCGGCGTAGAGCTGGTCGACGGGCAGCACCTCGCGGCGCTCGCCGGCCACCAGCGTCACGCTGAACAGTGGCCGCTCGGCGAAGAACAGGTACTTGGCGTCCTTGCGTTCGCAGTAGCGCCGGCTGTCGGCGAACAGGTCGGCGATCAGCGCCAGCGGGTTGCTGTTGGACACCAGGTCTGCCTCCAGCCCGACCAGGCATTCCAGCCGCAGGTCGCCCAGGCGGCGGGTGCCGGGCGGCAGGCCGGGGCTGCGGATGTCGGTGCGCCAGGTCATGCTGAGCCGGCGGCGGTTCGGCGAGACCACGGCGTCCTCGTCCATCGCCAGGCGGTTGCGTTCCAGCACAAACGTGTGGTCCGGCGCGACAGGCACCTTGTAGTCGAACGACGAGCCGATCACTTCGAGCACGATGTGATCCATGTCGGTGCCGGGCTTGCGCGGCAGCAGCTTGAAGCGCAGCACGGCCTGCGGCGCCAGGCCGGCCTTGGCCTGCTCGAAAAAGTCCATGCCGTGCATCATCTTGCGGAAGGACTTTTCGACCGAATGCCGCGCCGCGCCGGTCACCGTGACCTGCTGCACCTCAGCCGCTGGCGGCGACTGCGCGCACACGGCAGCGGTGGCCGCGGCGAGCAGCATGGGCAGGGTTGCGCGCATCAGGCGGGACATGGTCCGGTTCTGACCCGCGGCTTCGCCGAAAGTTGCTCAACGGATCAACAAGGCGCGAAAGTCGTTGACGTTGGTGTAGGTCGGCCCGGTGACGACCAGGTCACCCAGCGCCTCGAAAAAGCCGAAGCTGTCGTGCCGGTCCAGGTGCTCGGCGGCGGACAGGCCCAGTGCCGCAGCGCGGGCCAAGGTGTCTGGTGTGACCAGTGCGCCGGCATTGCTTTCGACGCCGTCGATGCCGTCCGTGTCCGCCGCCAGCGCCCACACTTCGAGCT
>NZ_VIDT01000360.1 GCF_006519715.1 Ideonella azotifigens | reverse complement strand
TGGCCGACGCGGGCCTGGCTGTGGGCGATCTGACGCTGCAGGTTGGTGGTGTCCACCGTGTCGGCGTCGACCAGGGTCAGCCGGCCCACGCCTGCCGAGCCCAGGTAAAGCGCCACCGGCGAGCCCAGCCCGCCAGCGCCTATCACCAGCGCATGCGAAGCCAGCAGCTTGCGCTGGCCTTCTATGCCGATCTCATCCAGCAGCAGGTGGCGCGAATAGCGCAGCAGCGCGTCGTCGCTCAGACCATCATCAAGGCCGTCGTCTTGGGTCATGCGGAGAGGTCCGGCCGGGCCGGAAACAACAAAGGCGAAGCGGTGGCACAGAGCCGCCGGCTTCGCCTGGTGTGGCTTGCAGCGAGCGAGCTTATTCGGTCGCGGCTTCGGCCTTGCGCTCGGTCATGGACTTGCTGACCATGACTTGCTTGCCCTTGAGCTGGTTCAGGGCCTGCACCAGCTGGAAGTCCTCGGCGCTGCCGAATTCAGGCAGCGGCTTGGGCGGTTCCTTGGACTTGGCGACCTGCTCTTCGAGCTTCTTGCGCGCTTCCTCGCGGGCCTTTTCGCGGGCTTCGTCCTTCTCGTCGCCATTGCCCAGGTGCTTTTCCAGGTCGGCTTCGCGGGTGCGCAGCGCAGCGAACACATTGCCTTCGGCGGTTTCGTCAAGCCAGATGTCCGGCACGATGCCCTTGGCCTGGATGGAGCGGCCGCTGGGCGTGTAGTAGCGCGCGGTGGTGATCTTCAGCGCGGTGTCGGCCGTCAGCGGGCGCACGGTCTGCACCGAGCCCTTGCCGAAGGTCTGCGCACCCATCAGCGTGGCGCGCTTGTGGTCCTGCAGCGCACCGGCGACGATTTCGCTGGCCGAGGCCGAGCCTTCGTTGACCAGCACCACCATCGGTACCGTCTTGAGCGAGGCCGGCAGCTTCTTCAGCGGGTCGGCGCCGCCGCGGCGCAGGTAGTTGTCGGGCGTGGCGCGGAAGGTCGCCTTCGATTCGGCGATCTGGCCATTGGTGCTGACGACGACCGAGTCAGACGGCAGGAAGGCCGAGGCAATGGCCACCGCGCCTTCGAGCAGGCCGCCCGGGTCGTTGCGCAGGTCCAGGATCACGCCCTTGATGTTCGGGTCCTGCTTGTAGATGTCTTCCAGCTTGCGCGAGAAGTCTTCCACCGTGCGGTCCTGGAACTGCGTCACGCGGATCCAGGCGTAGCCGGGTTCGACTTCCTTCGCGCGCACGCTCTGCACGCGGATTTCCTCGCGGGTGATCGTGACCGGGAAGCTGCGGTTTTCGTTTTTGCGGAAGATGGTCAGCACGACCTTGGTGGACGGCTCGCCGCGCATGCGCTTGACCGCCTGGTCCATCGACAGGCCCTTGACGGCCGAGTCGTCGATCTTGGTGATCAGGTCACCGGACTTCAGGCCGGCGCGGAAGGCGGGGGAGCCTTCGATCGGGGAGACCACCTTGACCAGGCCGTCTTCCATGCCGATCTCGATGCCCACGCCGACGAATTTGCCGGTCGTGCCTTCACGGAATTCCTTGAAGGACTTCTTGTCGAAGTACTGGGAATGCGGGTCCAGCCCGGCCACCATGCCGGAGATGGCATCGGTGATCAGCTTCTTCTCGTCCACCGGTTCGACGTAGTCATTCTTGACCATGCCAAATACCGCGGCGAGTTGCTGCATTTCCTCCAGCGGCAGCGGGCCGTAGGTGTTGCGCGCCTCGGCCTGGAATTGAATGGTCGTCAATGCGCCGGCCAGCGCCCCCATCGTGAGGAGACCTGCCACCTTCAATTTGGCACCCATGTGATGTCCCGCTTTCAAACTAGAAGTCATTCGACCAGATGGTCAGTATAGGACTCGCCGCTCACAGCAAGACTTTGAACTGGCCGTAAAGTTGCTTGTTTTTGAAGGCTATTGGCGTGAGCCAACACTCACTGCGCTCACTTTTCAGGCCAGCCTTCGCTGCGTCACCCCGGCTCCGCGTCAATCGACGCGCGCAGCTGAGGCACAATGCGCGCCGGTCGGCTCCATGGTTCAATGGATAGAACAGCCCCCTCCTAAGGGGCAGATCCAGGTTCGATTCCTGGTGGGGCCACCATTTCGGCCGCCGACCACACAGCGCATCTGCGCTCAAACTGGCCGAAATCAAGGGCATGCCGCCCGCCAAGCGCGTCTTCTCGCGTTCAACATGTTTTCTCATTGGATCGCCCGCCGCGCAGCAGGCAGCGTTGCGCTGCGCATCTGGAGGCGGAGGCAGGCCATGTTTCGTCTGGGTTAGGATTATCGATAATCCAATTCCTGTGCTTCGGAGACCTGTCCCATGCAATACCGTGAACTCGGCCGTACCGGCTGGAAGGTGTCGACCATCAGCTTTGGCGCCTGGGCCATCGGCGGCACCTGGGGTCAGGTGAACGACGAAGAATCGATGGCCGCGCTGCACCGAGCGCTGGACCTGGGCATCAATTTCTTCGACACCGCCGATGTGTACGGCGACGGCCACAGCGAGCGGCTGATCGCCCGGCTGCGCAAGGAGCGCAGCGAACCCTTCTACGTGGCCACCAAGGCCGGCCGCCGGCTCAGCCCTCACGTGGCCGAGGGCTACAACCGGGAGAACCTGACGGCGTTTGTCGAGCGCAGCCTGCGCAACCTGAACACCGAGGTCCTCGACCTGCTGCAGCTGCACTGCCCGCCAACGCCGGTCTACTACCTGCCCGAGGTCTTTGGCGTGCTGGACGACCTGGTGCGCGCTGGCAAGCTGCGCCACTACGGCGTCAGCGTCGAGAAGGTCGAGGAGGCGCTGAAGGCAATCGAATTCCCTGGCGTGCAGACGGTGCAGATCATCTACAACATCTTCCGCCAGCGGCCGGCCGAACTGCTGTTCCGCGAGACGCTGGCGCGCCGCGTCGGCATCCTGGCGCGGGTGCCGCTGGCCTCGGGGCTGCTGTCGGGCGGCATCTCGCGCCAGACCCGGTTCGAGGCCGACGACCACCGCAGCTTCAACCGCGAAGGCGCGGCCTTCGACAAGGGCGAGACCTTCTCCGGGCTGGATTTCGAGAGCGGCCTGGCCGCGGTCGAGGCCTTGCGGCCACTGGTGCCGGCCGGGCAGACGCTGGCGCAATTTGCACTGCGCTGGATCCTGATGCAGCAGGCCGTGACCTGCGCGATTCCCGGCGGCCGCCGGCCGTCCCAGGTCGAGGACAACGTGCGCTCGGCCGATCTGCCGCCGCTGCCTGACGCGACGATGCAGGCTGTGGGCGCAATCTACGCACAATACGCCAAGCCGCTGGTGCATCACCTCTGGTGATCGGCGCCCTGCAGGTAGTCGAGCTTCGCCAGCTGCAAGTGGGCGACACACAGCTCGGCGAGTGCCACGCTGTCGCTGCCCTTGAGCAACTGGATCATCGCCAGGTGCTCCTCTGCCGCGGCTTCCGAATGGCCCGCCATCGCAGTGCGCTGGGCGCGCACCGGCAGGCTCAACCCCATGTAGTGGCGGATCGAGGCCACCAGGTACGGGTTGCCGCAGCCGCTGAACAAGGTCAGGTGGAACGCGTCGTTGACGCGATGCAGCGCGCTGAAGTCACGCTCCCGCAGATGCTGCAGGAACTGCGTGTGCAAGGCCTCCAGCGCTTCGACCAGTGCAGGCTCGGCCGGCAACGGAATGTGCAGCGCGGCCTGCCGCTGCAGCAGCTCGCGCACCTCGTAGATCTGCCGCACCTCGGTCGGCGCCAGCGCCCGCACGCTGGCGCCCTTGTTCTTCTCGCGCACCACGATGCCCAGGCGCTCCAGCTCCACCAGCGCCTGACGCACGCCATGCCGCGTGGCGCCGAAGCGCGCCATCAGCGGGTCTTCGATCAGGCGGCTGCCGGGCGGCAGGCGGCCGAAGATGATGTCCTCGCCCAGTGCCTTGGCCACGCCTTGTGCGTCACTGAACAGTGTCGACTCGGGCTTGGACACAATGTCCCCGCTAATCCCAGCGCCAGGTCCAGATGGCATCAAGGGCGCTGTCCTCTCCGGACTGCGCCCGCAGCGTGAACTTCTGGGCAACGCGGTAGATGAGCTGCCAGGTGCCGGTGGCGGCATTGACGCCGCGTTCGTAGCCCACGTACCAGCGGCGCGTGAGCTGCTTGCCGACGGTGACGACGGTGGTTTGCACGTTGTTTTCGCCGGCCGCCTGGCGCAGCGAGAAGTCGCTGAGGCCGATGTTTTCCAGCAGGTTGTCGGTGGGGCTGCCGCTGTTGCCCATCAAGAGGGCCAGCGCGGCGCGCTGCAGCAGCGCGGTGTCGGCCTGGCCCAGGCCTTCGGGGGCGCGGCCCATGACCAGCCAGCTGAGCTTGTCGGTGTCGCTCATCTCGGTGTCGCTGGCCAGGCGCACGCGTGGGTTCAGTGCGGTGCCGGTGATCAGCACGCCGACCTGCACGTCCAGGTTGGGCCGGATCGCGTAGATGTCCAGCCGCGGGTCGTCCACCGGGCCGGTGAACAGGATGCTGCCGCGCTCGATCTGCAGCTTCTGGCCATAGGCCGCGTAGTTGCCGCCGACCGTGTGCACCGTGCCGGCGACCGCCAGCTTGCCGCGCGGGTTGGTGATCTTCAGTGCGCCTTGCAGCCCGGTGTCGATGCCCTTGCCGCGCAGCCGCAGCTTCTGGCCCAGGTCCAGCTGCAGCGCCAGCTGGGTCACGCGCTGGCTCTGGCCGTTGGCCTTGTCGTCCTGCGCGGCTTCCTCGGCCTCGGTCCTGGCCATGACCACGTCTTCGGGCAGCGTGGGGCCGTCGCCGCGGCTGATGTCGATCAGCCCTTCGTCCAGCGTGACGTTGCCGTTCAGGCTCAGCGTGTCCTTGTCCAGCCCGAGCTGGGCCTGGCCGCTGGCAACAATGGTGCGGTCAATGCGGCCCAGCGCCTTGAACTTCTGGGCCTCGATGCTGACCTTGGCCGAGGGCTTGGCCCCCAACTCTGCCGTGCCGGTGGCGCTGATGCTGCCGTCGCCGCCCTTGAATGCCAGCTGCTCCAGCCGTGCGCGCTGGCCTTCCAGCAGCAGCCTGGCCTGGCCATTGGTGAGCGACACGCCCAGCAGCGGGTTCTGCACGCTCAGGCGCTGGCCGGTCAGCTCGCCGGAGATTTCCGGTGCGCCCAGCGTGCCGGCGATCTTCGCCGAGCTGGCCAGCTCGCCGCCCAGGCGCCAGCCGGCCGGCATCCACGGCGCCCAGGCGCTGAGCTTGGTGACCTGCAAGGTGAGCGTGCCCTGCATCGGCGAGCTGCTGGCAGGCAACAGCTGGTCCGGCCCGGCCTGGATGGACAGCGCGGCACCCAGTGCGCCCAGGTACTGGCCGGCCAGCGCCTGGGTGAACTGCCAGCTGCCATCGTGCGCCTTCAGGCTCAGCCGCAGGTCGGTGAGGCCCAGCGGCAACTGGCGCGTGGTGGACAGCAGGCCGTCCTCGTCCAGCGCCAGGTCGCCGCTCAGGCGCTCGATCACGGCTTCTGCTTCCAGCCTGCCGTCATAGCGCAGCTGCAGCTGGCCGCCCAGCTTCAGGTCGCCGGCCCACACGGCATCCGGCTGCAGCCGCTGCAGCAGCGGGGCGACGCTGGTTTCCTTCAGCTTGGCCTGCAG
>NZ_VIDT01000036.1 GCF_006519715.1 Ideonella azotifigens | reverse complement strand
TGCGCAAGGTCGCCGCGCCTGCCGCCGGTGGCGAAGGCAAAGGAGAATAAGCATGCTGCAACCTAATCGTCGCAAGTACCGCAAGGAGCAGAAGGGCCGCAACACTGGCGTCGCCACCCGCGGTGCCAACGTGTCCTTCGGTGACTTCGGTCTGAAGGCGACCGAGCGTGGCCGTCTGACGGCCCGCCAGATCGAAGCGGCTCGCCGTGCCATTTCGCGCCACATCAAGCGCGGTGGCCGGATCTTCATCCGCATCTTCCCGGACAAGCCGATCTCGCAAAAGCCCGCCGAAGTCCGGATGGGTAACGGCAAGGGCAACCCGGAGTACTACGTGGCTGAAATCCAGCCCGGCAAGGTGCTCTACGAGATCAACGGCGTGCCTGAAGCGCTGGCTCGCGAAGCGTTCACGCTGGCTGCTGCAAAGCTGCCGCTGCGTTGCACCTTCGTCGCCCGCATGCTCGGCGCCTGAGAGGAAAGTTCATCATGAATGCATCTGAACTGCGAGCCAAGGACGTGGCTGCGCTCGAGAAGGAGGTCGCTGACCTCCTGCGTGCGCACTTCAACCTGCGCATGCAAAAGGGCACCCAGCAGCTGACCAACCACACGCTGTTGGGCGAGGCCCGTCGCGACATCGCTCGTGCCAAGACCGTCCTGGCCGAAAAGAAGAAGGGAGCGACGAAATGACGCAAGCTCAAGAAGTCGCCGTGGCGACGACTGACAAGACCACCAACACCCGTACCCTGGTGGGCCGTGTGGTCAGCGACAAGCGCGCCAAGACCATCACGGTCCTGGTCGAGCGTCGCGTCAAGCATGAGCTCTACGGCAAGATCGTGGCCCGCTCGCGCAAGTACCACGCCCATGACGAAAAGGGCGAGTACCACATGGGCGACATGGTCGAGATCGCGGAAACGCGTCCGATGTCCAAGACCAAGAACTGGGTCGTGACCCGCTTGATCGAGAAGGCCCGCCTGGTCTGATCGTGTGAGCTGATCGCACGCTGAGTTCGAGGGGTGCAAGCCCCTTGCATCTCGCATTGCGGCCGGATGCTGGAATACTCCAGCGTCCGGCCGTTTTTCATTGGGCGGCCGCCGTCTCTACCTCATCCCGCAAGGACAAGCATCATGTTGAAAGTTGGAGATCGCCTGCCGGCGACCAAGCTGCAGGAATTCTTCGAAGTCGAAGGCGAGGGCTGCAGCCTGGGCCCGAACACCTTCGAGGTTGCGCAATTGGCTGCGGGCAAGACCCTGGCCATCTTTGCGCTGCCCGGCGCCTTCACGCCGACCTGCTCGGCCCAGCACGTTCCCGGCTATGTGGCGAACGCAGAGGCGCTGCACGCTGCTGGCGTCGACGAGATCTGGTGCGTGTCGGTCAACGACGCGTTTGTCATGGGCGCCTGGGCGCGCGACCAGCACACAGCTGGCAAGCTGCGCATGATGGCCGACGGCTCGGCCGACTTCGCCCGCGCGACCGGGCTGACGCTGGACCTGACCGCGCGCGGCATGGGGGTGCGCTCGCAGCGCTACTCGATGCTGGTCGTCGACGGTGTGGTCAGGACGCTGAACGTCGAGGCGCCAGGCAAGTTCGAGCTCAGCGATGCCCAGACACTGCTGGCACAGGCAAAGGCGCTCTGACCTGCTCAAGGCTTTGGGGCGCGGACGCGCAGCCCCAGGGTCTTTCTGAAGCGGGGGTGTTGACACCCGCGTTTCACCTCGTGCATAATTGAAAGCTTCGCCGGTCTAGGGCCCGCTCGTACGCCAACGCAAACACCGTTGGCCACTCGTGGCGAGACCCGGGCCGGTTTCAGCCCAAGCTGCTTGATGCAAGGCGCGCGCGTTCCAGCGTTCGCTGAGTTTCAAACAAGACGGGACCAATACTGACCGTTCATGTATCGCCAAGGGGGTGATGCGGGCCGGGAGCAAGTTGGGGAATCGACATGATCCAAATGCAATCGCGGCTTGACGTCGCGGACAACACGGGCGCCAAGTCCGTCATGTGCATCAAGGTGCTGGGCGGCTCCAAGCGTCGCTATGCCGGTATCGGCGACATCATCAAGGTGAGCATCAAAGAAGCCGCGCCGCGTGGCCGCGTCAAAAAGGGCGAGGTCTACAGCGCTGTGGTCGTGCGCACCGCCAAGGGCGTGCGTCGCCAGGACGGCTCGCTGGTCAAGTTCGACGGCAATGCCGCCGTGCTGCTCAATGCCAAGCTGGAGCCGATCGGCACCCGCATCTTCGGCCCGGTGACGCGCGAACTGCGCACCGAGCGCTTCATGAAGATTGTGTCGCTGGCGCCTGAGGTGCTCTGAGCATCTCGCCAAGACTGAAGGAATCGCGATGAACAAGATTCGCAAAGGCGACCAGGTCGTGGTCTTGACCGGCCGTGACAAAGGCAAGCGTGGCACCGTGTCGCTGCGCGTCGACGAGGACCGTGTGGTCGTCGAAGGCGTCAACATGGTCAAGAAGCACGCCAAGCCGAACCCGATGAAGGGCACGACTGGCGGCGTGATCGACAAGACCATGCCGATCCACCAATCCAACATTGCCATCTGGAATGCGGCTGCCGGCAAGGCTGACCGCGTGGGCATCAAGACCCTCGCCGATGGCAAGCGGGTCCGCGTGTTCAAGTCCAGCGGCGAAGAGATCAAGGCTTAAGGCGGGTATCCAGCATGAGTCAAACGCAACAAGCGGCGATCGTCGCCCGGCTGCAGGCCTTCTACCAAGAGAAGGTCGTGCCCGACATGATGGCCAAGTTCGGCTACAAGTCGGTGATGGAAGTGCCGCGCCTGACCAAGATCACCCTGAACATGGGTGTGAGCGAGGCCGTGGCCGACAAGAAGGTCATGGACCACGCCGTCGGCGACCTGACCAAGATCGCAGGCCAGAAGCCTGTGGTCACGAAGTCGAAGAAGGCCATCGCGGGCTTCAAGATCCGTGAGCAGGTGCCCATCGGCTGCATGGTCACGCTCCGTGGCGCGCGGATGTTCGAGTTCCTGGACCGTTTCGTCACCGTGGCCCTGCCGCGTGTGCGTGACTTCCGTGGCATCTCCGGCCGTTCGTTCGATGGCCGCGGCAACTACAACATCGGCGTCAAGGAACAGATCATCTTCCCGGAAATCGAGTACGACAAGATCGACGCGATCCGCGGGATGAACATTTCCTTCACGACCAGCGCGAAGACCGACGATGAGTGCAAGGCACTGCTCGCCGCGTTCCGCTTCCCGTTCAAGAACTGAGGTGACCCGTGGCTAAAACTTCCCTCAAGCAGCGTGAAGACAAGCGTGAAAAGCTGGTCGCCAAGTACGCGAAGAAGTACGCCGAGCTGAAGGCCATCATCGACAACGCAAAGAAGTCGGAAGAAGAGCGTTACGCCGCACGTCTGGAACTGCAGCAGTTCCCGCGCAACGCCTACCCGACCCGCCTGCGCAATCGTTGCGAACTCACGGGTCGTCCCCGTGGCACGTTCCGCACCTTCGGCCTGGCCCGTAGCAAGATCCGCGAGCTCGCCTTCAAGGGCGACATTCCTGGCGTGATCAAGGCCAGCTGGTAATCAAGGCGAACTGGAGAATACAGCTATGAGCATGAGTGATCCTATCGCCGACATGCTGACCCGCATCCGCAATGCGCAGGCCGTTGAGAAGACGTCGGTTGTCATGCCGGCTTCCAAGCTCAAGGTTGCGATCGCGCAGGTGCTGAAGGACGAGGGCTATATCGATGCCTTCGCCCTGAAGGGTGAGACCGGCAAGAGCGAACTTGAAATCTCGTTGAAGTACTACGCTGGCCGTCCGGTCATCGAGCGCATCGAACGAGTCAGCCGTCCTGGCCTGCGGATCTACCGCGGCCGTGACGCCATTCCGCAGGTCATGAACGGCCTGGGTGTTGCCATCGTGACCACGCCCCAGGGCGTGATGACCGACCGCAAAGCGCGCGCAGCCGGTGTCGGCGGCGAAGTGCTCTGCTACGTGGCCTAAAGGGAAGGAGTCGAGCAATGTCCCGCGTTGGAAAAATGCCGATCACCGTCCCGCAAGGCGTGGACGTCAAGATCGTGGACGACCAGATCACCGTCAAGGGTGCCAATGGCACCCTGGTGCGGCCGGCGCATGCGCTGGTCAAGGTCGAGAGCGAAGCTGGTGTGCTGAAGGTCAGCCCAACCGACGAGTCTGCTGAAGCCGATGCCATGAGCGGCACCGTGCGTGCGCTGCTGGCCAACATGGTCAACGGCGTCAGCAAGGGCTTCGAGAAGAAGCTCACGCTGGTTGGCGTGGGCTTCCGTGCCCAGGCCCAAGGCCAGAAGCTGAATCTGCAGATCGGGTTCTCGCACCCCGTGGTCAAGGACATGCCTGCCGGCATCACCGTGACCACCGCGACCCCGACCGAGATCCTGATCAAGGGCGCCGACCGCCAGGTCGTCGGTCAGCTCGCCGCTGAAGTCCGTGCCTTCCGGCCGCCGGAGCCCTACAAGGGCAAGGGCATCCGCTACGCCGACGAGCGCGTGGTCCTCAAAGAGACCAAGAAGAAGTAAGGAGCGACACCATGCTGACCAAAAAAGAACAGCGTCTGCGTCGCTCGCGTCAAACGCGCGAGCGCATCGCCAAGCAAGGCGTCGCGCGCCTGACCGTCTTCCGCACCAACCTGCACATCTACGCCAGCGTCATTTCCGACGACGGCACCAAGGTGCTGGCTTCTGCGTCCACCGTCGAAAAGGACCTGCGGGCCGAACTGTCTGGCAATGGTGGCAATGCCGCTGCTGCCGCGCTGGTTGGCAAGCGCGTCGCCGAGAAGGCCAAGGCCGCCGGCGTCGAGAAGGTTGCCTTCGACCGCGCAGGTTTCGCATACCACGGCCGCGTCAAGGCGCTGGCCGAGGCAGCTCGCGAAGCCGGCCTGCAGTTCTGATCGCAAAGGAATACAGAAATGGCAAAGTTTCAACCCCGCGCGCAGACCGAAGGCAATGACGACGGCCTGAAGGAAAAGATGATCGCGGTGAACCGCGTCACGAAGGTGGTCAAGGGTGGTCGCACCCTCAGTTTCGCGGCGCTGACCGTGGTCGGCGACGGCGATGGCCGCGTTGGCATGGGCAAGGGCAAGGCCAAGGAAGTGCCGGTTTCGGTGCAGAAGGCCATGGAATCTGCTCGCCGCGGCATGATCAAGGTTGCACTGAAGAACGGCACGATCTTCCACAAGGTCGAAGGTGCACACGGCGCAGCCCGCGTGATGATGATGCCGGCACCCGCCGGTACCGGCATCATTGCTGGTGGCCCGATGCGCGCCGTTTTCGAAGTGCTGGGCATCACCGACATCGTCGCGAAGAGCCATGGCACCTCGAACGCCTACAACATGGTCCGTGCCACGCTGGACGCGCTGAAGCGCTCGACCACGCCGGCATCGATCGCTGCCAAGCGCGGCAAGACAGTTGAAGAAATCTTCAACTGAACCGCCGAGGAGAACTTCAATGACTGAAGCCAAAAAGACCCTCACGGTCAAGCTGGTGCGCAGCCCGATCGGTTGCAAGCAATCGCACCGTGACACGGTGCGTGGCCTGGGCCTGCGTCGCGTGAACAGCCAGAGCGTGCTGGAGGACACTCCTTCGGTGCGCGGCATGATCAACAAAATCGCCTACCTGGTCCTGGTGCTCTAAGCGCCCGCCACGAGGAAAAGCAACATGCAACTCAATTCCATCAAGCCCGCTGGCGGTGCCAAGCATGCCAAGCGCCGCGTTGGCCGTGGCATCGGTTCCGGTCTGGGCAAGACCGCTGGTCGCGGTCACAAGGGTCAGAAGTCGCGTGCCGGCGGCTACCACAAGGTTGGCTTCGAAGGCGGCCAGATGCCGCTGCAGCGTCGCTTGCCCAAGCGTGGTTTCAAGTCGGCCCTGCTGAAGTACAACGCTGAAATCACCCTGGGTGAACTGCAAGCGCTGGACCTTGCTGAAGTTGACCTGCTGGCACTCAAGCAGCGCGGCATGGTGGCCCAGATCGTGAAGAACGTGAAGGTCATCAAGTCGGGCGAGCTGAGCAAGAAGGTGGTCCTGAAGGGCATCGGCGCTACCGCCGGCGCCAAGGCCATCATCGAAGCCGCCGGCGGCGAGCTGGCCTGAAGTCTGACGGCAGATTAGGACACCCACGCCCGTGGCAACCTCACCGAATCAGCTGGCCAAGAATGGCAAGTTTGGCGACCTGCGTCGTCGACTGGTCTTCCTGCTGCTGGCGCTGGTCGTCTATCGCATTGGTGCGCACATTCCCGTGCCAGGCATCAACCCGCAGCAACTGCAGGCCTTGTTCCAGGGTCAGCAGGGCGGCATCCTGAACCTGTTCAACATGTTCTCGGGTGGCGCGCTGTCGCGGTTCACGGTGTTCGCGCTGGGCATCACGCCGTACATCTCGGCCTCGATCATCATGCAGCTCATGAGCTACGTGGTGCCGAGCCTGGAGGCGCTGAAGAAGGAAGGTGAATCGGGTCGTCGCAAGATCACCCAGTACACGCGCTACGGCACCCTGGTGCTGGCGATCTTCCAGTCCCTGGGCATTGCCCTTGCGCTGGAAGGCTCGCAAGGCCTGGTGCTGGATCCTGGCTTCGGCTTCCGCATCACCACCGTGTTCAGCCTGGTGGCCGGCACGATGTTCGTGATGTGGCTGGGCGAGCAGATCACCGAGCGTGGCCTGGGCAACGGGATCTCGATCCTGATCTTCGGCGGCATTGCTGCCGGCCTGCCCAATGCGATTGGTGGCCTGTTCGAACTGGTTCGCACCGGATCGATGAGCATCATTGCCTGCCTGTTCATCATTGCCATCGTCATTGCCGTGACGTTCGCCGTGGTGTTCGTGGAACGGGGCCAGCGCAAGATCCTGGTGAACTACGCCAAGCGTCAGGTCGGCAACAAGGTCTACGGCGGCCAGTCGTCACACCTGCCCTTGAAGCTGAACATGTCGGGCGTGATTCCGCCGATCTTTGCGTCGTCCATCATCCTGCTGCCGGCAACGGTGGTGGGCTGGTTTGCCACCGGCGAAGGCGTGCGCTGGCTGAAGGACATCTCGTCGGCGCTGTCACCGGGTCAACCGATCTATGTGATGCTGTTCGCCGCGATGATCGTGTTCTTCTGCTTCTTCTACACGGCACTGGTGTTCAACAGCCGCGAGACTGCTGACAACCTGAAGAAGAGCGGCGCGTTCATCCCTGGCATTCGCCCGGGTGAGCAGACCGCGAAGCACATCGACAAGATCCTCGCCAGGTTGACGCTGGCTGGCGCGATCTACATCACGCTGGTCTGCCTGCTGCCTGAGTTCCTGGTCCTGAAGTACAACGTTCCGTTCTACTTCGGTGGCACGTCCCTGTTGATCATCGTTGTCGTGACGATGGACTTCTGGGCCCAGGTGCAGTCGTATGTGATGAGCCAGCAGTATGAATCGCTGCTGAAGAAGGCGAACTTCAAGTCGAGCTGAGCTCGTCCTGAACTGGGTGCCGGGTACGAATTGAGTCGCGCTCATTTCGTGTTGAAACTGAAATGAGCGTTTGAGAAGGTCAAGGAGAAGATCATGAAAGTCGCAGCATCAGTCAAGAAGATGTGCCGCAATTGCAAGATCATCCGCCGCAATGGCGTGGTTCGCGTGATCTGCACCGACCCCCGCCACAAGCAGCGGCAAGGTTGAGTCGCGAGCGCTGACACGAAGCTAAGGAAGCACAATGGCACGTATTGCTGGTATCAACATTCCGCCGCAGAAGCACGCGGAAATCGGCCTGACCTACATCTACGGCATCGGCCGTACGACGGCGCAGAAGATCTGCGAAGCGGTCGGCATTCCCCTGTCCAAGAAGATCAAGGACCTGACCGATGGCGACCTGGAGAAGATCCGGGAAGAAGTCGGCAAGCTGACGATCGAGGGCGACCTGCGTCGCGAAACCTCGATCAACATCAAGCGCCTGATGGACCTGGGCTGCTACCGCGGTTTCCGCCATCGTCGCGGCCTGCCGATGCGCGGTCAGCGCACCCGCACCAACGCCCGCACCCGCAAGGGCCCGCGCAAGGGTGCCGCAGCGCTGAAGAAGTAAGCGCCGTCCGAAACATCTGAAGAGTACAAGACATGGCCAAGTCCCCTGCCAGCACCGCCGCTCGGCGCGTGAGCAAGAAGATCCGCAAGAACATCGCGGACGGCATTGCGCACGTGCACGCGTCGTTCAACAACACCATCATCACCATCACCGACCGTCAAGGCGGCGCGCTGTCGTGGGCGTCGTCAGGTGGCCAGGGCTTCAAGGGCTCGCGCAAGTCGACGCCGTTCGCTGCCCAGGTCGCTGCTGAAACGGCCGGCCGTGCTGCCCAGGAACAGGGCATCAAGAACCTGGACGTGCGGATCAAGGGCCCTGGCCCCGGCCGTGAATCGTCGGTTCGTGCGCTGGCTTCGCTGGGCATCCGGATCAACTCGATCTCGGACATCACCCCGATTCCGCACAACGGCTGCCGCCCGCAAAAGCGTCGCCGCATCTGAGTTGGCGCAGGGCGTCATGCCCTGCTACAATCGAGAGTTTCCCGAACGCCGGTGCGCGGAATGCTGAAAAGCCTTTCGCTCGCTGGCCGTTTGGGTTCCAGGGGTCTGCTTCGCGAATTGGATGGGTCTGCAGGTTTTGCAAGATCTGCCAGCGAGCGCGCAGGCACCGTAAGCCCACCGTCTGAGCGAATTCAAAGAATACCCGCCAGACTCGCGCGAGCCACGGTTTTTCGGCCGCATTCCGTCAGGAGTGTCACGCCGCAGGCCACGGGCGTCGCGTCAGACAACGACTGAAGGACACAAACGTGGCACGTTACCTCGGCCCCAAGGCGAAACTGTCTCGCCGCGAAGGCACCGACCTTTTCCTGAAGAGCGCTCGCCGCGCCATCAGCGACAAGGCCAAGTTCGACACCAAGCCCGGCCAGCACGGCCGTACCTCGGGTCAGCGCACCTCGGACTTCGGTCTGCAACTGCGTGAAAAGCAGAAGGTCAAGCGCATGTATGGCGTGCTGGAGCGTCAGTTCCGCCGCTACTTCGCTGAAGCCGACCGCCGCAAGGGCAGCACCGGTGCGAACCTGCTGACCATCCTGGAATCCCGCCTGGACAATGTGGTGTACCGCATGGGCTTCGGTTCGACCCGTGCTGAAGCGCGCCAACTGGTGTCGCACAAGGCGCTGACGGTCAACGGCATTGTCGTGAACATTCCGTCGTACCAGGTCAAGGCCGGCGACGTGGTGGCCATTCGCGAAAAGTCGAAGAAACAACTGCGTGTCACCGACTCGCTGAAGCTGGCCGAGTCGATCGGCCTGCCGGCATGGGTTGCGGTGGATGCCACCAAGCTCGAAGGCACCTTCAAGAAGGCGCCTGACCGCGACGAATTCGGCGCCGAGATCAACGAATCGTTGATCGTCGAACTGTATTCGCGCTGATCTGATTTCTTGCGCGCACGGCCCTGCCGGCGCGCAGCAGTCACCCCGCTGCGGCAAGCCGGTTCCGCTGCGGGTTTTTCGCTTTCCGGCGTGGTCCGTCAGCCTTATCGGTGTAACGAGCCGAGGGTATTGAGAGGAACTGGACTTACATGCAAACCAATCTGCTGAAACCCAAAGCCATCGTTGCGGAGCCGCTGGGCGGCCACCGCGCCAAAGTCACGCTCGAGCCGTTTGAGCGTGGTTATGGTCACACGCTCGGCAACGCGCTGCGTCGCGTGCTGCTGTCGTCGATGGTGGGTTACGCACCGACCGAGGTCACGATCGCTGGCGTGCTTCATGAGTACTCCACGGTCGATGGCGTCGCGGAAGATGTGGTGCACATCATGCTGAACCTCAAAGGCGTGGTGTTCCGTCTGCACAACCGTGACGAAGTGACCCTTGTCCTGCGCAAGGAAGGTGAAGGCCCCGTCACCGCGGCCGACATCCAGACCCCGCACGACGTCGAGATCGTCAACCCTGAGCACGTCATTGCCCACCTGGCCCACGGTGGCAAGCTGGACATGCAGATCAAGGTCGAGAAGGGCCGCGGCTATGTGCCCGGCAACATGCGCCGCTACGGCGATGAGCCGACGAAGTCGATCGGCCGCATCGTGCTGGACGCATCGTTCTCGCCGGTCCGGCGCGTCAGCTACGCGGTCGAAAACGCCCGCGTCGAGCAGCGCACCGACCTGGACAAGCTGGTGATGGAGATTGAGACCAACGGCGCCATCTCGCCCGAGGAAGCGATCCGAGCATCGGCCAAGATCCTGGTTGAGCAACTGGCCGTGTTCGCACAGCTGGACGCCGGCGAGATCGCCACCTTCGGCGAACAAGCGGCGAAGAGCTCGGCGGTGTTCGATCCGATCCTGCTGCGCCCGGTCGACGAGCTCGAACTGACTGTGCGTTCGGCCAACTGCCTGAAGGCCGAGAACATCTACTACATCGGCGACCTGATCCAGCGCACCGAAACCGAGCTGCTGAAGACGCCGAACCTGGGCCGCAAGTCCTTGAACGAAATCAAGGAAGTGCTGGCTTCGCGTGGCCTGACTCTGGGCGCCCGCCTGGAAAACTGGCCGCCCCAGGGCCTGGATAAGCGCTGATATTTTGAAGAATGGTGAGGTCATGATGCCCTCACCGGTGCCCCCGGCAGTACCTGATCCGGCTGCTGGCAATACTCTAGGAAAGGAAAAGCACCATGCGTCACCGTAACGGTCTCCGTAAACTCAACCGCACCAGCGAACACCGTGCAGCCATGCTGCGCAACATGTGCGTCTCGCTGCTGGAACACGAAGCGATCAAGACCACCGTGCCCAAGGCCAAGGAACTGCGTCGCGTCGTCGAGCCGCTGATCACGCTGGCCAAGGAAGCCACCGTGGCCAATCGCCGCCTGGCCTTCGCCCGCCTGCGCGACCGTGACATCGTCACCAAGCTGTTCAACGAGCTGGGCCCGCGTTACCAGACCCGTCCGGGCGGCTACACCCGCATCCTGAAGATGGGCTTCCGCGTTGGCGACAACGCGCCGATGGCCTATGTCGAGCTGGTCGACCGCCCCGACGCGCAAGCCGAAACGGCCGAAGCCGCGGCGTAAGCCATTCAGCGACGCGGCGGTTCACATCGCCCAGTCCTGAGAACAAGGGCCAGCATCTGCTGGCCTTTTTTCATGGCGCGGTCGCAAGGTGGATCTACCCTGCAACCGTGCCGATACCGCGCGGTGCGGCTGCAGGCGGATGCCACAAGCACCTGTCTGCACCTCGCTTCGTCGAAGCCCTCACACTTCGCCCATGATGTCGTCTTCGTTGCTTTTGCCCTCCCGTGCCGCACGCCCCGTGCCGCGCCGGTTGAACCTCTCCGTGCTGCCCTGGCTGGCGCTGTGCTTCGCACTGCTGCTGGTCAGCCTGATGCGCCCCGCCCACGCCGAACAGGAGTTCCTGGACCCGGCGCAGGCCTTTGTCGTCTCGGCGCAGGCAGCGGACGATCGCAGCGTCGGCCTGCTGTTCAAAGTGGCCTCCGGCTACTACCTGTACCGCGAGCACTTCCAGTTCGAGGCCGACGGCGCCACGCTGGGCGAGGCAGACCTGCCCAAGGGCAAGGTCAAGTTCGACCAGACTTTCCAGAAGAACGTCGAAACCTACCACGGTGACCTTTCGGTCAAGCTGCCGGTCAAGCAAGCCAGTGGCCCGTTCACGCTGCGCGTGGTCTACCAGGGTTGCGCTGAAGCCGGCCTTTGCTACCCGCCGCAAACCTTGACGCTGAAAGTCGCGCTGAAAGGCTTTGGTGGCGATGGCAGCGTGCAGGTCGTGCCGGATGTGGACGCCGTGCCGGATGCTGCCGGTGCCAACAGCTCCGCAGCACCTGACGCGAAGAAGGGCATCGACCTGCAGGCTGCGGCGACCGCAACGCCGGGTGCCGCGCCGGCAACATCGGCCGCGCTTGTGACTGCCGCCGCCGCGCCCGTCAGCGAAGGCAACCGCGTCCAGGCGCTGCTGCAAGGCGGCTCGCTCTGGGCCGTCTGGGGCGCCTTCTGGTTGATGGGTCTGCTGCTCGCCTTCACGCCTTGCGTGCTGCCGATGCTGCCCATCCTGTCGTCCATCATCGCCGGCGGTGGCGCGACCTCGCGGGCACGCGGCTTCGGCTTGGCGCTGGCCTATTCGCTGGGCATGGCGATGATCTACACCGCGCTGGGCGTGGCGGCGGGTTTGGCCGGCGAGGGCCTGGCCGCGGCGCTGCAAAAGCCGTGGGTGCTGGTTCTGTTCGGCTTGCTGCTGGCTGGTTTCTCGCTGTCGATGTTCGACGTGTACGAACTGCGCCTGCCCGGCGGCCTGGCTGGCAAGCTGGACGGCGCGTCGCGCAGCCTGCCGGGTGGCAAGCTGTTCGGCGTATTCCTGATGGGCGGCCTGTCGGCGCTGATCGTCAGCCCCTGCGTCACCGCGCCGCTGGCCGGCACGCTGCTGTTCCTGAGCCAGACGCACGACGTGCTGCTTGCCGGCTCGGCGCTGTTCGCGCTGGCGGTGGGCATGAGCACGCCGCTGCTGGTCCTCGGCGCTTCCGCCGGTGCTTGGCTGCCGCGCTCGGGTAGCTGGATGAACGTGGTCAAGCACTTCTTTGGTCTGCTGCTGCTGGCCGTGGCGCTGTGGATCGTGCAGCCGGTGCTGCCGCCGACGCTGGTGCTGGTGGGCTGGGCGGCCTTGTTGCTGGTTACAGGCTTCATGCTGCGGCCGTTCGACGCTAGTCCGCACAGCGCCGCGCCACGTGTCTGGCTGCAGCGCGCCGCGGGTGCGGCTGCGCTGGTCTACGGCGTGCTGCTGTTGATCGGCGCGGCCTCCGGCGGGCGCGATGCGTTGCAGCCGCTGGCCCACATCGTTTCAGGACGAGCAGCTGGCGCGGCTGAGCAGCCCGCCGAGGCGGGTCTGCCGTTCCAGCCCGTTCGCAGCGTGGCCGAGCTTGATCAGGCGTTGAAGACGGCTGGCCGCCCAGTGATGCTGGACTTCTATGCCGACTGGTGCGTGTCCTGCAAGGAGATGGAGCGTTTCACCTTCAGCGACGCGGCAGTGCGCGCCCGCCTCGCGGGTGCCTTGCTCCTCAAGGCTGATGTGACGGCCAACAGTGCCGACGACAAGGCGCTGCTCAAGCGCTTCCAGCTGTTCGGCCCGCCCGGCACGATCTTCTTCAACCCGCAAGGCGAGGAAATCGGCTCGGCGCGACTGGTCGGTTTCCAGTCGGCGCGGGACTTTGAGAAAACGCTGCAGGGAGCTGGACTCTGAGCCCAATTTCGTTATAGAATGCTAGCTTCAGTCGCGGGGTGGAGCAGTCTGGTAGCTCGTTGGGCTCATAACCCAAAGGTCGCAGGTTCAAATCCTGCCCCCGCAACCAAAATTTCAGGATCTTGGTTCGCTGCGCGACACGCCTTCTGGGGCTGCGCAGCAAAGCCAAATAGATCGACAGGCGCCGTTACCAGGCGGTGCTTGTGTTCAGTTCAGTCGCGGGGTGGAGCAGCCTGGTAGCTCGTTGGGCTCATAACCCAAAGGTCGCAGGTTCAAATCCTGCCCCCGCAACCACTTTTGGAGACCCGCCCATTGCCTGCAAGCGCAGGCGATCGGCGGGTTTCGCCGTTTCAGCCCACGTTCCTTCGTAGTCACGCACAATGGTGATTGGGCCAAGCAACTCGGCGATCAGTGCGCGCGTGCGTTCAAGATCATCCGAAAGTAGCACGTCGCGAAGTTGCAGCAGCATGCGGCGTTAGGTGGCGGTCACATCGCCTGCGAGCTCCACCGCGCTTGGCACCGTCTTCGCAGCCACCTCGGCGGGCAGCGCACGAAGCTAATCCTCAGCAGCCTGAACCGATGGCTCAAGGCCGGCAAGACGCCCACCGCAACTGCTGCAGCTTGTCCCCTATGCGGGCAAGTTTCGGGAGCGTCTTGTGCCAGTGACGGATACACTCCGGCCCCAATAGCGATTTTTGTGGGAAGACATGGCCTCCAGACAGTCAAGATCGACTTTGCGTCTCAGCTTGAAGCCTGATGTGGTACCGCGCTTGGCCGCGTTGGCGTCAATCTCTGACGAGGATTTTGCAGATCTTGTGCAGAGCATGGAGAAGCTCACTGCGCTCGTTTCGATCAATGAATCGATAAGCGAACTTACGTCGCGTTTGACTCAGTGCTCTGCCGACGAAGCGACTCAGATTCTCCATGCGGTGATGCCGTTGTATTTCGCCTACATATCGGACGGATACACCCCTGCAGAGGTTGTCGCCGGAGTTGAGGATGGACTGGCTTCGTACCGTGGGCGTGAGCTTCTCAAGACGAAGAAGAGTATCTCTTTGCTCAAGAGCCGGCTTTTGTCTTTGCTAGGTAATCGACGAATTGCAATGAGGGCAAAGGCAACGGGGCTCGTGTTTGAGCGCCCATTGGTTTTGCAAGAGGCTCGAATAATTTCGGATATCCGCCCGATCTTCGCCTCGGACAAGGTCTCGAACGTCGATGCCTATTCGATCATTCAGACTTTGATATTGGATTGCTTTGAAAACGGTGAAGATAAAAAATTTCACATCGCTATTGATGCGGAAGATATCGAGCAGCTTGCAGATATTCTGAATCGTGCTAGAGACAAGGAGAAGGCCTTGTCTAAGATGCTTGAGGCGACTGGGGTTACAAAAATTGAAATTAAATAAGGGGGAATATCGTGGATGACTATAGTTCTGGCGGTGCCCACGATTTCGGAATTGGCTATGTAAGCTATCGTCCCGATGTGCCAATGTTGCGCAAGCAGAAGACTTCGGCCCCCGGGGCTTCACAGTTCAAGCGGCAGAAACGTGTAGAAGTCTTCGAGGCGCCAGCGGACTCTAGGTGGGTTAGTAAGGCGATTTCGCGAAATATTGGGGTGGAGTTTCAAAAGCTAGCTGCCTCGCTGTTTGAACGCCAACAATATAGCTCTCTCTTGGCTGATCTGCATCACAGCGAGGAATACCTGAAGGTGATTTCCTTGGGCCCCAAAGTCGTGCCTCATATGCTGAGGGATTTGCAAATGAACGGCAACCCCTGGTATCTCGCTCTCAGGGTTTTGACCGGGGAGCGTGTCGGGCAAGATTTGCCAGAAGGTAATCTCCGTGAACTCGCGGCCGCCTGGATCCAATGGGGGACGAAACAGGGGATGTTGTGACTGAGAAGTACTCAAGTCCGAGTGATCTATCGAGGGTATTTCCTAATCTAAAGAAGAATAAGAAGAGTCTGGAGGTAACCAGTCCAATCGACCAATTTTATAACTGTGTCGCTTGGGCTATGGAGGATGATCAAAAGTGGTGGGAGCCTTCGCCTGTCAATTTTCCACTAACGTATTGGCCCGTTGCTCGCGAGGGTTACGCGATTGAGAAATACGAGTTGATGCTCGCTTCTCAGGGCTACGTTAAATGTAATGATGGAACGCACGTCGAGGGCAAGACCAAAGTGGTGCTGTACGTTGGAGATGGCGGTGTGTTCACTCATATCGCCCGTCAGACACTCAGCCCGAAGCCCGGTTGGAGTTCGAAGTGCGGCAAAGTCAGCGACGTATGGCATGCGAGCCCCGAGACACTCGAAGGTCCAACCTATGGCCGCGTGTGGGGCTACTTCGAGCGGTAGTTCAAGAACCTAGGGGCATGGTCGAGTCAGACGACGCACGTTAAGCGGATCAGTCTGTTGCTCAAGTTGCGTGCCCCCCGCAACCAAGGGCCTTGAAAGGGCCTGCATCGCTGATTCGATGCAGGCCTTTTTCGCTGGCTGCGCGGGTTGCCGAGAAGGCTGCCCGCAAGCGTCAAAAAGTTGGGCGGTCTCGTTAGAGGTCGCCCCTTCTTGCGTCAGGCCGCGAGGGCCAGCGCCGCTTCAGGTGCAGCGGCGTAATGCGCGTGCTGCATCGAGAACGAGGCGCGCCCTGCGGTCAGCGCTCGCAACTGGCTGATGTAGCCGAACATGGCCTGCAGCGGCGCTTGCGCCTGCACTGCTACGGCGGTCACCCCGCGTGCCTCCTGCCCCAGCACCGTGCCGCGCCGGCGGTGCAGATCACCGATCACGTCGCCCAGATGGTCCAGTGGCGTCAGCACTTCGACGGCCATCACCGGCTCCAGCAACTGCGGATCGGCCTTGGCCATCGCCTCGCGGAAGGCCGCGGCCGCCGCCAGCTCGAAGGCCAGGGCCGACGAGTCGCGCACGTGAGCGCGGCCGTCCACCAGCGTGGCGCTGAAGTCCACCACCGGCATGCCGGCGAGCACGCCTGACAGCGCCGCGCGGCGAATGCCTTGCTCAACGGCCGGGATGAACTCGCGCGGGATCGCGCCGCCCACCACCTGCTGCTCGAAGCGGAAGCCTTCGCCGCGCGCCAGCGGCACAAAGCGCAGCGTCAGCTCGGCAAACTGGCCCGGGCCGCCGCTCTGCTTGCGGTGCAGGTGATGCGCTTCCACTTCGCGCGTGATGGTCTCGCGATAGGCCACTTGCGGCCGACCAACCGAGACGTTCACGCCATGCCGGCTGCGCAGCGTTTCCACCGCCACTTCCAGCTGCAACTCGCCCATGCCGGACAGGATGGTCTGACCCGACTCGGCGTCCTGCCGCACGCGCAGACTGGGGTCCTCGCGCTGCAGGATCTGCAGTGCGCGCAGCAGGCCCTGGCTGTCGGCCTGGCATTGCGGTTCCAGTGCCAGGTCGATGACAGGCTCGGCCACGTCGATGGACTCCAGTTGCAGCGCATGTGCCCGGTCGCTCAGCGTGTGGCCGGTCAACGTGTCCTTCAGGCCCACGATGCCGGCGATGTCGCCGGCCACCAGTTCGTCCTTCTCCACGCGCTGATCGGCATGCACCTCGTACAAGCGCGAGACACGCTCGCTGCGGCCGGTGCTGCTGTTGAAGACCATGTCGCCACGCCGCAGCCGGCCGCGGTACAGCCGCACAAAGACCATCGTGCCGTGATCGTCCGTCGCCACCTTGAACGCGAGCGCTGCGAGCGGCCCTTGCGGATCGGCTTCGGGCTGTTCGGCCAGGGCTTCGCCCGGTCGCGGCAGATAGTCCACAACGGCATCCAGCAAGGGCTCGACCCCGCGGTTGCGGAAGGCCGAGCCAGCCAGCACCGGCACCAGGGCATTGCACAGCGTTGCGCGCCGCAGGCCGGCCCGAAGGTCCGCCAGCGGCAGCTCGTCGCCTTGCAGCCAGGCAGCCAGCAGCGCATCGTCATGCTCGACGATGGCTTCGATCAGCTTCGCGCGTTGGCGCGCGGCCTCCTGCAACAGATTGACCGGGATCTCGGCATCGCGCGGCGGCTGGCTTGCATCGTCGCGGTCCCACAGCAGCGCCCGCATCGTCAGCAGGTCCACCACGCCGCGGAAATCGCCTTCCGTGCCGATCGGCAACTGCAGCGGCAGCGCGCGCACGCCCAGGCGCGTGGCCATCATCTCGACCACGCGCGCAAAGTCTGCGCCGGTGCGGTCGAGCTTGTTGACAAACGCGATGCGCGGCACGCGGTACTGGTCCGCCAGGCGCCAGTTGGTCTCCGTCTGCGGCTCCACGCCGGCCACGCCGTCGAACACCACGACTGCGCCATCGAGCACGCGCAGCGAGCGCTTGACCTCGATGTTGAAGTCGATGTGGCCCGGCGTGTCGATCAGGTTGATCTGCGTGCCGTGCCAGTGCACGGTGACCGCCGCGCTGTGGATGGTGATGCCGCGCTGGCGCTCCTGCGGATCGAAGTCCATGCGCGTGTTGCCGGCGTCCACTGTGCCGATGCGGTGGTGCTCGCCGGTGTAGAACAGGATGCGTTCGGTGGTCGTGGTCTTGCCTGCGTCCACGTGGGCGATGACGCCGATGTTGCGGAGGTTCCTGAAGGTGGTGTTCATGACAATGCTTTCCGGCCCGTGCGCAATGCTGCGCGGACGGACCGCCGGGTGACTGGTGCGCCAGCCCGGCAATGAAGACATTGCCAACTGGGCTAGCGCGAGAGGAGGAAGAAGCTGCTGCAGCCGAAGCGCAGGCGCGGCGAAACGAAGCCCACGCTCCGGCGGGCGGGAATCGTCGCAATCAGCTTGTCGTAGGTGCGCATGGCAGGAGTGAGAGAAGAAAAATCAGGCCCGGAAAACAAAACAACCCGGGAGGACGGGGCCTGCCGGGTCGTGTCTTGGGCACACGGAAGGCAGGGCGCCTTCCGTACGCGATCCAGTCGCTGTCAGAGGGCGAGCAAGGCGGCAGTGGGGGCTGCCTGGATGGCGTGAGTAATCTTCATGATGGCCAGATTGTCTGCCGGCGCTGAAAGCCTTGCAAGCCGTGAGGTCGCGTTCACGCGACGTCGCCGCCTTCGGCCTGCAAGTTGTCGTGCACGCGCCGCATCAGGCTCAGCAGCTGAGCCTGCTCGGCGGCTGACAGCCCGGTCACGGCCTGGCGGCCAAGGGTGCGGCCTTGCGCATCGAGACTTTCCATCAGCGCTTCGGCGGCAGGCGTCAGGCGCAGGTGCTGGTGGCGGCGGTCCTGCGGATCGGCTTCGGCCGCCAGCAGGCCGCGGTCGCGCAGGCCCTTGATCATGCGAGCCAGCTGGGCCTTGTCGCGGCCGCTGTGCTGTGCCAGGTCGCTCTGCGTGCTGCCCGGCCGCCTGCCGAAAAAGCCCAGCACCTTGCTCTCCAGGTGGGTCAGCTTCGACAGGGCTTCGCTGTCGCGCAGCGCCTGGTACTGGGCCGAGCGCAGCTGGTGCATCACAGTGTGCACCAGCTCCATCAGCTCTTCGCCGAGAGCCTCTTTCGGGCTTGCGGTGCTCAAAGCCTTTTGGTTGACATTGTCAATTGATTTGCGCATGATGGATGACATTGTCAATCAATTCAAACCGCCTGACCATGCGCACTGATGTTGCCGATCCGAATCCATCCGCCAAGCGCGTGCAGCGTGTGCGGCATGAGCTGAAATTCCGCGAGCTGGAAGTGGTGCGTGTTTCTGACATCACGCCGCACATGCGCGCCGTGGTGTTCAAGGGGCCGCTGGAGGACTTCACCAGCCCGGCCTTCGACGACCACATCAAGCTGTTCATCGCCCAGGCCAACGGCGAAGAAGCCCGGCGCGACTACACGCCTCGCTTCGACGCCGCAAGTGGCGAGCTGACGCTGGAATTCGCGCTGCATGGCGACGGCCCAGCCGCCACCTGGGCTGAGCAGGCCGCCGTGGGCCAGCACGTGCGCATCGGCGGCCCGCGGGGCTCTTTCCTGGTGCCGGTGGACTACGCCTGGCATTTGCTGGTGGGCGACGAAACCGCGCTGCCGGCGATCTGCCGCCGCCTTGAAGAACTGCCAGCCGGCACCCGCGTGACGGTGATCGGCCAGGTGCCCGAAGCCGACCGCCGGCCGCTGAGCAGCGCGGCGCAGCTGGACGTGCAATGGGTGGACGATGCTGAGGCCTGCTTGGCTGCCATCCGCGCGTGGGCGCTGCCGGCT
>NZ_VIDT01000359.1 GCF_006519715.1 Ideonella azotifigens | reverse complement strand
TGCAGGTCTCGTCGCTGGCCGTGGGCCTGATGGCGCTGGCGCTTTTGGTGCTGCTGCGCACCGATCTCATCACCAGCTGGCGCCAGTCCACGCCACCTGATGCGCCGAACCGCTTTGTCATCAACATCGTGCCCGAGCAGGCCGAGGCCTTCCGCCAGCAGTTGGTGAAGGAAGGCGTGACCGGCGGCGACTGGTTCCCAATGGTGCGCGGCCGGCTGACGACGATCAACGGCGAGCCCATTGCCGAACGGCTGGCGCAGCGCGAGGACGCGCGCCGCTCGGTCGAGCGCGAGCTGAACCTCAGCTACTCGGCCCAGATGCCGGCGCACAACCAGCTGGTCGCCGGGCAATGGCGAGCTGGCGAGGCCGACGGCCTCAGCGTCGAAGAAGGCCTGGCCAAGAACCTGGGCCTGAAGCTGGGCGACGTGCTGCATTTCGACATCGGCGGCCAGCCGCGCGAAGGCAAGGTCACCAGCCTGCGCAAGGTGGACTGGACCTCGATGCGTGCCAACTTCTTCGTGATGTTCCCGGTGGCCGACATGCCGGACCTGCCCACCACCTTCATCTCCGCCTTCCGCGCCCCGGCCACGTCTGGCTTCGACAACCGCCTGACGCACGAATTCCCGAACGTCACCGCCGTCGACATCTCGGCCACGCTGGCCCAGCTGCAGCAGGTGCTGGACCAGGTGATCCAGGCGGTCGAGTACCTCTTCGTCTTCACCGTCGCAGCCGGCCTGGCCGTGCTGTTCGCCGCACTCAGCGCCACCCGCGAGCAACGCGCGCGGGAGTATGCCGTGATGCGCGCCTGCGGCGCGAGCGGCCGCCTGCTGGCTCAGGTGCAGCGGGCAGAACTGCTGGGCGTAGGCGCGCTGGCCGGCGTGCTGGCCTCGCTCGGCGCGATGGTCGTCGGCTGGGCCCTGGCCCGCTTCGCCTTCGACTTCACCTGGACCGCCGCGCCCTGGGTGCCGGTGGTGGGCGCGCTGGTCGGTGCCTTGCTGGCGTTGGCGGCGGGGTGGTGGGGGTTGAGGGAGTTGCTAAGGCGGCCGGTGATGGAGACCTTGAGACGGGCGGGGTTGCTTTGACTCGCCGGGGTCATCATTGGCCCCAAGCTCGAAGCATTCGAGTCTCAGGTTCGCCCGGCTGTGCTTTGACGTTGCAACGCGAATGCAACACAATGGTCGCATGAAGACTTCAATCCTTCCCCAAGTGCGCGTGGAGCCGCAGCTCCGCGCTGACCTCGAGTCAGTGCTTCGTGAGGGCGAGACGCTCTCGGAGTTTGTCGAGGCCTCGGTCCGCAAGGCGGTCGACTTCCGGCGTGTGCAGGATGACTTTTACGCTCGCGGCGAGGCGTCCTGGCAGGACTACCAACGCACGGGCGAGGCCTATCCTGTCGATGACGTGCTGGCCGAGCTGAGGGCCATGACCGATGCCAGACGCAAGCAGCTTGGCCTGTGAGCTACCTGGTTGAACTGAGTGCGTCCGCCAGGTTGGACTTGATCCGCCTCCACGAACACCTTCTGAGTCGGGCTCAAACTCACGAGGACATCGAAGCGGCTCAGCACGCGATCGCCGCCATCGGAGAAGCGGTTTCGGCCCAGCTGAAGACCAATCCGTTCATTTGCCGCAAGGCGACAGCAGGCGGTCGCCGGCGTGAACTGGTCATCCCATTCGGCCGCACCGGCTATGTCGCCCTCTTCGAAGTCATTCCGACGATGGAGGAGGTGCAGGCCAAGGTACTCGTGTTGGCTGTCCGCCATCAACGCGAAGAGGACTATCACTGAAGCCTGCATCTTCTTGGTTGATGTCGGCGCCCGCGCGGTGTTTGTGTCCGGCAAGGCTTGGCTACAGCCGAGCCAGCAACTCCGCCTTCTTCGCACTGAACTCCTCGGTCGTCAGCACACCCGCGGCATGCAGCTCGGCGAGCTTTTGCAGGGTTGCGAGCAGATCGGTCGGCGATGCGCTTGAATTGCCGAACGACATCGGCGCAGGGTTGACTGGCAGCGGCGCCATGCCGTTGATCGACACCACCGGCAGGCTGTTCAGCGGGACCGTGCCGTACTGGCTGCTGCAGGTCATGGTGCCGTCCGCGGCTTGTTGCTGCGAGAAGCCGCCGATCTGGTGGTCCAGCGTGTCGTAGATGGTGACGGTGCCGCCAATGTCCACCGCTAGGCGCCGGGCCTGGGCGAAGTAGGCGTAACGGGCGCCGTTCTGGCTGCCAGTGCTGTTCGGGAAACGCAGGCTGGGGCCCCACCAGTCGGGCGGCGGGGGCGTGAACAGGTTGTCGGCCGATGCGTAGCTGTTGTCTGCCGAGTCGCCGGACGGGCCCCAGCCCACCGCAGGCATCGGAGCGCCCTGGTTCTGGGACTGGAAGCTGCCGGCCTGCATCAGGCCGGGCTGTTGGGCGACCAGGTTGGACAGCTCGCTGCAGAGGTTGTCGACCCGGCCCTTGAGGTAGTTGTTGAACATGTCCGACACCATGGTCATGCCGCCGCGCATCCACTGGCCGGAGCCGGCGAACTCGCCATGGCTGAACTGCGCCATGCCGCCGTTGCCGCGCACCACGGCGTCCAGCATGTGCATCACCGCGTCCTGGCTGAAGCCGTGTCGCTGGGCGATGTCGTTGATGGCCTGCTGGCCGGCGGGGGAAAGGTGTCGCATCGCGCGGAGCCTCGGATTGGCACGCCTGGTGGCGCAAGGAAAGATCGTCACACCAGCCGATCAGGGCCGGTGGGTGCCAATGGTAGAGGCGCCCGCATGACAGGCCTGTTCCGGGGGCAGTCGCCGTGGCCGGCCTGAACGTCGTCGAGGCGCGCCCAGCGCCACATGGATGGACGCCGAACAGGGGAGAGACAGCCGACCCGGCCTTGGCGACCATGGCTGTTCCTCAACTTTTTCTGAACGGAAACCAAGTGATGCACCTTTCACCTGCTTTTGCCTCGCGGGTGGCTGCTGTTCGGCTGCTGCTGGGCGCATCGACCGTCTGTCTTGCCGCACTGGCTGTCACGCCCGCCCAGGCTGCTGCTGCCTACACCTTCACCATCCTGCCTACGCTGGGCGGCGACTTCGAGCGGGCCACTTCCATGGCCCAGAACGGCTGGGTGGCCGGCGCTTCGGGCAATCCATCGGGCTTCTCGAATGCCACGGTGTGGCAGCAGAAGCTGGCGGTGGACTTCGGGCCGGACGAATTGCGCAACAGCGCTGCCAATGGCCTGAACGAGACCGGCGACGTGGTGGGCTATGGCGAATACAACGCGCAGACCACCGGCATCTGGTGGCACGGCAGCGCAGACAACTACACGGTGCTGCCGCCGCTGCCCACCGGCCGCATCTCGTATGCCGCCGATGTCAATGCCGGTGGCGAGGTGGTCGGCCGTGCGGAGTACACGCCAGGCCGTTCGCATGCCACCTTGTGGCGCAACGCCGCCCCGCTGGATCTGGGCACGCTGGGCGGCGAGGAAAGCGAGGCGACTGCCATCAACGATGCTGGCGTGGTGGCTGGCTGGGCCATCACCGCAGACGGCTACCAGCATGCCGCGCGCTGGATCAATGGCGTGGTGACCGACATGGGCACGCTGCCCGGCGGTCAATTCAGCGAGGCTTATGCGCTCAATGAAAACGGCGAGATGGCCGGCGTGTCGGATCTGGGCGCGATCAACGTGCACGCGACGCTGTGGAGCGGCGGCAGCGTGATCGACCTGGGCACGCTGGGCGGCAGCATCAGCCAGGCCAAGGCGCTCAACAACCTGGGCACCGTGGTCGGCTGGGCCTACACCGCCTCCGAGCGCTATCCGCACGCCACGATCTGGACCAACGGCCAGATCGCCGACCTGAACCAGCTGGTGGAGCCGGCTGTTCTGGCGCTGGGCTGGCGGCTGCGCCAGGCCATGGCCGTCAACGACGCGGGTCTGATCGCCGGTGAGTCCTACAACGTCTTCACCGGGCTGACCAAGGTGTTCCTGCTCACGCCCAAGCCCTGAAGCCCGGGCCCGTCAGGCGGTTCAGCGTCAAGCGTTCGCCGGCAGGCGGAAGCGGCCGACCAGGTGGGTCAGCTGTTCGGCCTGCTGCTTCATGCTCTCCGCCGCCGCAGCCGACTCTTCGACCAGCGCGGCGTTCTGCTGCGTCATCTGGTCCAGGTGCGTGACCGCGCCATTGACCTGGCTGATGCCCTGGCTCTGCTCGGCGGTGGCGGTGGTGATCTCGCCAATGATGTGGCTCACGCGCTGCACCGAGGTGACGATCTCGGTCATGGTGCGGCCGGCGTCGCCGACCAGGCGGGCGCCGCCGTCGACACTTTCGACCGAACTGCCGATCAGGCTCTTGATCTCGCGGGCGGCTCCGGCCGAGCGCTGGGCCAGGTTGCGCACCTCGCCAGCCACCACCGCGAAGCCGCGGCCTTGTTCGCCGGCGCGGGCCGCTTCGACGGCGGCGTTCAGCGCGAGGATGTTGGTCTGGAAGGCGATGCCGTCGATCACGCCGATGATGTCGGCGATCTTCTTCGAGCTGGCGCTGATGGCGCTCATGGTCGCCACCACCTCGCCGACCACGGTGCCGCCGCGCGCGGCCACTTCGGCGGCGGTGGCGGCCAGCAGGTTGGCCTGTTGGGCCGAGGCAGCGGACTGGCGCACCGTGACGGTCAGCTGTTCCATCGAGGCGGCGGTCTCCTGCAGGCTGGAAGCGGTCTGCTCGGTGCGGGCGCTCAGGTCGTGGTTGCCGGTGGCGATCTCCGAGCTGGCGGTGCCAATGCTGTCGGTCGTCGTGCGCACCTGGCTGACCAGGTCGCGTAGGTTGTCGGTCATGGAGCCCAGTGCGCGCATCAGCACGGCGACCTCGTCCCGGCCCTCGGCCCGCACCTGCACCCGCAGGTCACCGCCGGCAACCTGGCCGGCGACGTCTGCGGCGCGGGCCAGCGGCCGGGTGATGGAGACGGTGAGCAGCCAGGCGAAGCAGGCGCCCAGGCCCAGTGCCACCAGGCCCAGCATGCCCATCAGCCATTGGCTTTGCCAAGCCAGCGCGTCGTTCTCGGCGGCCAGCGTGTCGATGTGCCGGTGCTGGTAGTCGATCAGCGCCTGCATCTTCTCCATGTAGACCTTGGCGGCGGGGCGGAACTCGTTGGCCAGCAACTGCTCCGCGGCTTCGGAGTTGCCCTCGCGCTTGGCGGCGCCAACCTTGTCGCGCGCCGCGATGTACTTCTTGCGCTCGGCGTACACGCCTTCCAGCAGGCTGCTTTCCTCGGCGCTTTTGGGCATGGCCTCCAGCAGCTTGGCGATCTCGGTGCCGCGCGCGGTGGTGATCTTCACCTCGGGCGCGAACTGCGCTTCCAGCGTCGTGTCGGCGCTTTTGGCAATGGCGGTGTAGCGCATCACGCCGACGGCGATGTTGCGATACCACTCCTCGAACATGCGCTCCTTGGCGAGCGGCGTTTCCATCGTCGCGCGCATCGAGGCCTCCAGCGAGTGCAGGCGCCAGATGCCGGTCAGCGCCATCGCCGCGATCAGGCTCAGCACGATGGCGAATCCCCCGCCCAGCCGGGCCCCCAGCTTCCATCGGTTCAAGGACATGGCGAAACGAGCCTTTCAATGTTCGGGTTTGTGTGGGGGATATCGACTCAGCGGCAACGCAGCTTGA
>NZ_VIDT01000358.1 GCF_006519715.1 Ideonella azotifigens | reverse complement strand
TCCTCGCCGCCTACCCGGACATCCGGCTGGAAGTGACGGTCGACGAAAGCTTTGTCGACGTGCTGGCTGCCGGCTGCGACGCCGGCATCCGCTACGACGAGCGGCTGGAGCAGGACATGATCGCCACGCCCATCGGCCCGCGCCAGCAATGCATGGCCACCGCCGCCTCGCCCACCTACCTCGCAGCGAGAGGCCGCCCCGAGCACCCGCGCGACCTGCTGCAACATGCCTGCCTGCGCGGGCGTTTCGCCAGCGGCGCCATGCCGGGCTGGGAGTTCGAGCGCAACGATGAAGTCATCACGGTGGAGCCCACGGGACCGCTGGTCGTGCGCGTGGGCGGCGCAGGCGTGGACCTCGCTGTCGACGCAGCCATCGCCGGCTGCGGGGTCATCCACCTGTTTGAAGGCTGGCTGCAACCGCACCTGGCCAGCGGCGCGCTGATACCCGTCCTCGAAGACTGGCGCCGCCCCTTCACCGGCCCCTTCCTCTACTACCCCGGCCGCCGCCACCTGCCCGCGCCGCTGCGGGCGTTCGTGGACTTCGTGCAGGCGGCCCAGCGCGAGGCCTGAGCGTCAGAAGAAACCAGCCAGGAAGGCCGTTGCCTCTGGCGACAAACCCACGATCTTGTCGGTCGCCTGCCGGTAGAACTTGAAGTTCAATTCCGTCTCCGGCCGGCCGTCGTTCCAGTCCGAAAACGGCTTCAGTTCCGCGCGGCCCAGGCGACGCTTGGCGAGCCCGGTGCGCGCCACGGTGATGCTGACCCGTGGGGTCTGCCGCTCGACGCCTGGCATGCGCGGCACCGCTGCCGCCGCCGTCACGACACCACGCGCCACCAAGCCCATGCCACCTTCGTTCTCGCTGGCGAACAGGTAGACCACATCACCCACCGCAATCGTCTTGCCGCCGTACATGGTTTTCTGGCGGGGGAAGCGGAAGGTTGAGGCTTGAAGGTCGGGAATCTTGGTCTTGATGGCGAATGACATGATGCCGATTCTTGCGACCCATGGCCCCTCGGCCGCCTCGACTACTTGCTTCGCTGCTGCTCGATGTAGCTCAACTCGTTCAGCGCCACCTTGTTGCCTGGCTCGAATTCCAAGGACTGCTTGAACATTCGCTCGGCGTCATCCCAGCGTTGCAGGTCGATCAGCGCCGACCCCATGCCACGCAACGATGCGCCCTGATACGGCCGCTGTGACTCGTAGCGCTGCGACAACTCAAATGCATGCCGATATTCAGCCAGTCCTTCCTCGGCCCGCCCGAGCCGACCAAGAACGTAGCCTGTTTCAGCGGCAGTGCCAGCGGACACCGGTGCCACGGCTTCGATTGACTTCAACAAGGCCATTGCGGCAGCAAAGTCCTTCTTCTCGACGGCAAGGAAAGCTTGAAACTGCAGGCATTCCTTGTAGCCCCAATCGATCCACTCGAACTTCACATCGGTGGTCTTGCTGAATTCGCCGAACTCGACAGGCGACTGGAAGACGTACTGCTTGAGGCTCGGATCAAACATGGCCTCGAAAGCACGCCGAATGGCCGCAGCTTTCTCTTCGGCCTGCGCCCACCGGGTCGCGCGCACCAATTTTGCAAGTTCCTCGGTTTCCGGCCGTAGTTCGACGCCCTTTGCGGGCATGGCGCGCAATTGCATCTCTGTCGTGACGCCTTGAACCTCGGCCGCTATCGAGGAGAGCGGTCCGAATGCCAAAGCCAGCAGTGAAAGGATCAAGAGACGTTTCATGATTTCAGTACCCACGGCCCAGGTTGATTGCCGGTGGCAATTCACCAGTTTGCCGCCAATTCCCAACATTCCCTGCGACGATCGCCGCCGCCGTCCCCAGGTCCGTCGGCCCCGAACAATGCGGCAGCACCGTCACCCCCGGATGCTTCCATTGCCACTCGCTCGGCGGCAACGGCTCAGTCGCAAACACATCGAGCACCGCATGCGCAATCTGGCCGCTGACCAGCGCCGCCCGCAAGGCCTCGTCATCCACGATCCGCCCGCGCGCGAAGTTGATGAGTTGCGCGCCGCGTGGCAGCCAGGCCAGTCGCTCGGTGTTCAACAGGCCGGTGGTTTGCGGCGTGAGCGGGAGCAGGCAGACGAGGATGTCGCAGGCGGTGAGCATGGGCTGCAGTTCATCGTCGCCGGCAAAGCAGGTCACGCCTTCGATGGCCTTGTGCTTGCGGCTCCAGCCTCGGACCTGGAAATTGGCGGTGAGCAGGCGGCGGGCGGCTGCTTCGCCAAGAGCGCCGAGGCCGAGCAGGCCCACGGTGCGTTGGCGGGCGGGCACGTAGGGCTGAGACTGCCAGATGGCCTCGGCCTGCTGGCGGGCGTAGCGGGGCATGTCGCGGTGCAGGTAGAGCGTCCAGGCGAGCACGGCTTCGGCCATGGTGTCAGCCAGCTGCGGGTCGACCAGGCGGACGATCTTCAGCGGCGTGTCACCCAGCTCTGCCACCAGCCGCTCCACGCCGGCCCAGACGCTGTGCACCCATTGCAGCGCCGGAAGCTGGCGCAGGTCTGCAGGCTCCGGGTTGGCGACCACGGCGACGGTGCAGGTGGCGCGTTCTTCGGCGCTCAATGCGTCGAAGCGCACGACGCGCTCGCCTGGCATGGCTTGCTGCAGCGCCTGCACCCAGGCATCGGTTTCACTGTCGCCAGCGCGGGCGACAAAGGGGATGGCGCCTGCCGTCATGCGGCGTACACCGCATCCAGGTCCGCGAAGCCCTTGACCTCGATCGGGTTGCCCGAAGGGTCCAGGAAGAACATCGTGGCCTGCTCGCCGGGCTCGCCGCGGAAGCGGATGCTGGGTGCCAGCACGAAGTCCACGCCTGCGGCGCCGAGCCGGTCCGCCAGGGCTTGCCAGGCGGGCAGCGCCAGCACCACGCCGAAGTGCGGCATGGGCACCATGTGTTCGCCGACGCGGCCGGTGTTGGCCACAGGAAACGGTTCGCCCAGGTGCAGCGAAAGCTGGTGGCCGAAGAAGTCGAAGTCGACCCAGGTGTCGGTGCTGCGCCCCTCTTCGCAGCCCAGCAGGTTGCCGTAGAACTGCCGGGCCTCGTCCAGGCTGCGGACGTGGATTGCCAGGTGAAACAGTGAGGTGGCCAAGAGGCGCTCCGGTGGGTGAAAAGCAAGCCCCAAGGGTAGCGCGCCCGGCCCGCCCATGCCCCAATGTGCGGTAGCGCACAGACCGGCCGCGCTTCCACGCGTACAAGCCATGTCCTCACAACGCTTCAGAAAGCCTTTTTCATGGCCAACAACATTGCCGCACACAAGCACCGCACCCGCCTCCATGTGCTGCGCGACCGCGTGAAAGCCGCGCTGCGCGACACCAAGCGCGGGCTGGCCGGTGCCAAGGAGCGGCTGGCGATGCACCAAGCCAATCGCGCCGCCTACCGCGCCGCGAACCCCTGAGATCCTGGCCCACTGCGGCCACCTCTCCGGCGCCTGCCGAGCCAGCTCGCAGGCGCCCGCAAACAGTTTGACCCTGGCCCCGCGGGATGCGGCAATCCAAGGTCCACTGCCACTTTGCGAAAAACAGCCTCGCGCTGTCACAAACTACCGGGCCGCTCCGTCTAGGCTTCATGCCGACTGATTCGAGCCAGCCCATGACCACCACCCCTGACGCCTTCGCCGCCACGCGCCCGCGCCTGCACGCCATTGCCTACCGCATGCTGGGCACACGGGCCGACGCCGAGGACGTGCTGCAGGACGCCTGGTTGCGTTGGCAGCAGGCGGACCAGGCGGCGCTGCAGTCGGCCGAGGCCTGGCTGGTGACTGTCGTCACGCGGCTGTCCATCGACAGGCTGCGCGCGGCCAAAGCGGAGCGGGCCGACTACATCGGCTGCTGGCTGCCCGAGCCACTGGTGGAGGTGGAAGAGCGCACGCCGGAAACCATGGCCGAGCTGGCGAGTGACCTTTCGGTCGCCTTCATGTGGGCACTGGAGCGGCTGACGGTGGACGAACGTGCCGCCTTCCTGCTGCGCCAGGCCTTCGACCGCGACTACGACGAGATTGCCGCCATGCTGGGCAAAAGCGAAGCCGCCTGCCGGCAACTGGTGCACCGGGCCACCGAGCGTGTGCGCCAGGGCCAGCGGCGCTTCGAGGTGCCACGCCACACGCACCGCGAGCTGCTGGCGAAGTTCATGCACGCGGCGCAGACCGGCCAGACCCAGGCCATGGAAGCGCTGCTCGCGGCAGATGCCGAGTTCGTGGGCGACGGCGGCGGCAAGATGCCCGCGTCTTCCAAGGTGCTGCAGGGCGGCCACCGCATTGCCAATCTGTACGGCGTGCTGCCAAGCAAGGTCGAAGGCGGCGTGGACTACCGGCTCGCCGAGGTCAACGGCGAGCCGGGCCTGCTGCGCTACTTCGGCGGCCAGCTGGAATCGGCCCAGGCCTTTGTGACGGACGGCGAACGCATCGTGGCGATCTACGTGGTGCGCAACCCGGACAAGCTGCAAGGCATTGCACAGCAGTTGCATTGAGATCGCCGCGAGATTTTTCGGCTTTTTCGGTGAGGCTGTCACAGGCGCCCAAGTCGCCGCGTCTTGATGAGTGAGAGGGCCGCAATCGTGCTGGCCCGGCTTCACGAAAGACAGCAACCATGACCGCCCACGCCCCCCGCGTCGCCTATTCCCAACTCGCCCCGCAGGCCTTCAAGGGCCTCTACCAAGCCTCTGGCGCGCTGCGCAAGGACCGCCTGGGCGCCCGCCTGGTCGAACTTGTGTTCCTGCGCGTCTCGCAGATCAACGGCTGCGCCTACTGCATGGACATGCACTGGCAGGACCTGGTCAAGCTGGACGCCGACCCGCGCCACCTGAACGCCGTCGCCGGCTGGCGCGAGGCGCCGTTTTTCAGCGAACGCGAACGTGCTGCGCTGCGCTGGGCCGAGCTGGTGACCGACATCCCGCACAAGGACGCCAGCGACGAAGAGTTCGCGTTGCTGAAGGCCGTCTTCTCCGACGAGGAGATTGCCGACCTGGCCTTCGCCATCGCCATCATCAACGCCTGGAACCTGATCAGCGTGAGCATGCGCAACCCGCTGCCGCAACAGGCCTGAGCCCCACCGGCACCCGGCTTGCCGAGAGACCGCATCGTCGGTTTCAAGGCATGTCATGCACATCGGCACCGCAGGGTGGTCCATTCCCAAAGAGGTGGCGACGGCATTCTCGGGCGAGGGCCAGCACCTGGCGCGTTATGCGCTGGTGATGAACTGCGCCGAGATCAACACGTCCGCCTACCGCCACCATGCGCCGGAGGTCTACGCCCGCTGGGCGGCCATGACGCCGCCGGACTTCCGCTTTGCCGTGAAGCTGCCGCAGGCCATCACGCACGAGGCGCAGCTGCGCCGGGCGCGCAAGCCGCTGCAGCAATTCCTCAACGAAGCGAGCGGTCTCGGGGACAAGCTGGCGGTGCTGCTGGTGCAGTTGCCACCATCGTTCGCCTTCGAGGCCAGACCGGTGCGCAGCTTCTTCGGTTTGCTCGCAGAGCTGTACGCCGGCGCGGTGGTCTGCGAGCCACGGCACAAGACTTGGTTCACCCCTGCGGCAGACCGCGTGCTTGCCGGCCTGAAGGTGAGCCGCGCTGCGGCAGACCCGGCCAAAGTGCCCGAGGCCGCCCTGCCCGGCGGCTGGCTGGGCCGGCAGGGCG
>NZ_VIDT01000357.1 GCF_006519715.1 Ideonella azotifigens | reverse complement strand
CCGCACCGGTACCCAGGCCTCCGGCGCGGTCATCACCGGATCGGTCGAGCCCGAACGCAAGGCCGACCTGCGCGCCGAAGTGGCCGCCGTCGTGCTGCAGGTGGTGCGCGACAACGGCGAACAGGTCAAGCGTGGCGACCTGCTGGTCCGGCTGGACGACACCTCCATCCGCGACGGCCTGCGGTCGGCCGAAGAAGCCGAGCGCGCGGCCAACCAGAGCTTCGAGCAGGCCGAGCGCCAGTACCAGCGCCTGAAGACGCTGCAGGCCCAGGGCATGAGTTCGATCCAGGCGGCCGAGGACGCCGAGATTCGCCGCAACAATTCACAAAGCGACCGCGTGGCGGCCAACTCCCGCGTGGTCACCGCCCGCCAGCAGTTGCAGCGCACCGAGGTGCGGGCGCCGTTCGACGGCGTGGTCAGCGACCGCAAGGTCTCGGCCGGCGACACGGCCCAGATCGGCAAGGAGCTGATCAAGGTGATCGACCCGGCGAGCATGCGCTTCGAGGGCCTGGTCTCGGCCGACCGGGTGCACGAACTGCAGCCCGGCCAGCAGGTCGTCTTCCGCATCAACGGCTACCCGGGCGTGGACTTCCAGGGCAAGGTGCGCCGCGTGGACGCCTCGGCCAATGCCACCACCCGCCAGGTGGAGGTGCTGGTGGCACTCACCGGCGACAAGCAGCCGCGTGTGGCCGGGCTGTATGCCGAGGGTCGGGTGCTGACCGGCGAAAGTGCCGCGTTGATGCTGCCGGAAGCCTCGCTGGTGCGCGAAGGCGATGCCACCAGCGTCTGGCGTGTGCGCAACAACACGCTGGCCAAGGTGCCGGTGAAGGTTGGCCAGCGCGACGTGCGCAGCGGCGAATACCCGGTGGCTTCCGGCCTTGCCGACGGCGACGAGGTCCTGCGCCACCCCGGCTCTACGCTGGTCAACGGCCAGAAGGTGGAGCGTGCGGCGGCGGCCGCGTCCACCGCTTCGCAACCCAGCAAGGGGTGACCGATGTTTCTTTCCGACTTCAGCATCAAGCGGCCGATCGCGACCATCGTCATCATCATCAGCCTGATGGCGATGGGGCTGATGGCCCTGAAGCAACTGCGCGTCAACCAGATGCCGGACGTGGAGCCGCCGGTGCTGGTGATCAGCATCGACTACCCCGGCGCCTCGCCGGACACGGTAGAGCGCGAAATCATCAACCGCATCGAGAAGGCGCTGCAAAGCATCAGCGGCGTCAAGGAAGTTCGCTCCACGGCGAATGAGAGTTCGGCGCAGATCGTCATCGAATTCGAGTTCACCAAGAACCTGATCGAAGCCTCCGACGAGGTGCGCAACGCGATTGCCACGGTGCGCTACAAGCTGCCCTCCGAAATGCGCGAGCCGGTGCTGGAGCGGGTGGACCCCGGCGCCCAGCCCATCATGCAGATGGCCCTGTCGTCATCCACGATGACGCATGCCCAGATCTCGCAGCTGGCGGACGACGACCTGGCGGACCGCTTCCGCGGCGTGTCCGGCGTGGCGGTGGTGGAGATCAATGGCGGGCTGCAGCGCGAGCTGTCGGTGCTGCTGCATGCCGAGAAGCTGCGCGAGTTCAATGTCTCGGTGGCCGACGTCGTCAACGCGCTGCGGGTGCAGAACGCCACCGCGCCGGTCGGCAAGGTGCGCGGCACGCTGGAAGACCAGAGCATCCGGCTGGTCGGCCGCATCGAGTCACCGGCCGGCTTCGAGCAGGTCGTCATCAAGCGCAGCGCGGACCAGACGGTGCGCCTGGGCCAGGTGGCCGAGATCAACGACGGCTTTGCCGAGCTGGTGACCCACTCAATGCGAAACGGCCGCAACAACGTCGGCATCTCGGTCACCCGCGCACGGGACTCGAGCACCGTGGGCGTGGCCAACGAAGTGCGCAAGCTGGTGGGCGAGATCAACAAGACCCTGCCCGAAGGCACCAAGCTCGAAGTGACACAGGACGGCGGCAAGGACGCGGAGAACAGCCTGAACAACGTCGTTCACGCGCTGATCTTCGGCGCCGGCCTGACCATCTTCGTGGTCTACATGTTCCTGAACTCCTGGCGCTCGACGCTGATCACCGCGCTCAGCCTGCCGACCTCGGTGATCGCCGCCTTCATCGCCGTCTGGCTGTGCGGCTTCACGCTGAACTTCATGAGCCTGCTGGGCCTGTCGCTGGCCATCGGGGTGTTGATCGATGATGCGATCGTGGTGCGCGAGAACATCGTGCGCCACATGGAAATGGGCGAGGACAGGCGCACCGCGGCGCTGAACGGCACGGCCGAGATCGGCCTGGCGGTCGCCGCGACCACGTTTTCCATCGTCGCCGTCTTCGTGCCGGTGGCTTTCATGCCGGGCATCTCGGGCCAGTGGTTCCGCCCGTTCGGCTTGACGGTCGTCGCCTCGGTGATCGTCAGCCTGTTCATCTCGTTCACGCTGGACCCGATGCTGTCGGCCTTCTGGGGCGACCCGCCCGGACACCATGACGCGCCCAAGCGTGGCATCAGCAAGGTGTTGGCCAGCTTCAACCACTGGTTCGACCACCAGGCCAGCCGCTACGGCAAGGTCATCGACTGGGCCTTGCACCACCGCGCGTGGATCTATTTCCTGGCGCTGCTGACCCTGGTGGCGTCGCTGGGGCTTTTCAGCAAGTTCGGCGGCTCCAGCTTCCTGCCCACGGGCGACTGGGGCACGCTCGCCATCCAGGTGCGCACGCCCCCCAGCAGCAGCCTCGAATACTCGCGGCTGAAGCTGGAGGCTGCAGCCGAGCTGGCGCGCAGCATGCCGGAGACCAAGGCGACCAACAGCTACATCAACGTCAATGGCGGCCGCATCTACGTGGACATCGGCAAGAGCACCGAGCGCAAGCGCTCGGGCGTCGAGGTTGCCGAGGAACTGCGCAAGAAGGTGGCGCGCCTGGTCGGTGCTGAATACGTGGTGCTGGAAGACCTGAACAACGGCGCGCAAAAGCCGGTGCAGATCCGCTTCCATGGCGCCGATTCGCGCACGCTGCAAAGCATCACCAGCGACTTCATGGACAAGCTGCACGGCGTGCCCGGCGCAGTGGACATCGGGCTGTCGGAGCAGGATCCGCAGAACGAACTGAAGATCGAGCTGGACCGTGGTCTGGCCAACCAGCTGGGCATTTCGGTCAACGACGCGGCGCAGGCGCTGCGGGTCGCGTTTGCCGGTGTGGAGGTGGGCGACTGGGTGGACCCGACAGGCGAAACCCGCGATGTCGCGGTGCGCCTGCACCCCAACGACCGGGTGGACGCCAGCAACATCGAGCGCCTGCCGGTGGCCGTGGGCAACAGCAGCATGGTGGTGCCGCTGGACCAGATCGCGACGATCTCGACCGGCAAGGGCCCGTCGCAGATCCAGCACTCGGACACCAAGCGCATGATGGCCGTCACGGCCAATGCACAAGGCCGTTCGTCCGGCGAAGTCACGGCCGACGCGTTGAAGCTGGCCAAGTCCATCACCTTCCCCAATGGCTACGGCCTGGAACTGGCCGGTGCCTCCAAGGACCAGCAGGAAGTGTTCTCGCGCATGCTGTTCGCGCTGATCATGGGCATTGCGCTGATGTACCTGGTGCTGGTGATCCAGTTCGGTTCGTTCACCGCGCCGATCCCGGTGATGCTGTCGCTGCCGGGCACCTCCATCGGCGTGGTGCTGGCACTGCTGCTGTCGCACAGCACGCTGAACCTGATGAGCTTCATCGGCATCATCATGCTGGTCGGCCTGGTGGCGAAAAATGCCATCCTGCTGCTGGACGCCGCGCGGGCGCGCGAAGCCGAAGGCATGGCCCGCGAGGATGCACTGCACATTGCCGGCCAGCGGCGGCTGCGGCCCATCCTGATGACCACTTTCGCGCTGATCGCCGGCATGCTGCCGGTGGCCATCGGGGTCGGCGAAGGCGGCGAGTTCTACCGGCCGATGGCCGTGGCCATCATCGGCGGCACCATCACCTCGACCTTCCTGACGCTGCTGGTCGTGCCCTGCCTGTACGACACCATCGAGCTGAAGACGGCCAACGCCGGACTGAAGTTCCATGCGCGGGCGGCTCGCTGGCCGGTCATCTTTGCCGGCATCGTGACCTTCCTGGAGACTCTGGCGACCCTGACCTGGCTGCGCTTCAGCTGGCGCTGCCTGGTGTGGGTGTTCCATCGCATCACCGGGCCGAAGACGGTCGACTACCGCCAACCGGTCTGAAGCACGCAGGCCATGGCGGCCTGCCCTCCAAACGCAAAACGGCGCCTGGATCAGGCGCCGTTTTTTCTGGCCGGTCGCCCCCGAGTTCAGCCGCGGGCGATGTCCGGTGTGGCGACGTGCACGTCGCCACACTGCGCGCGGTGGCGCATGACGTGGTCGATCAGCACCAGCGCCAGCAGCGCCTCGGCAATCGGCGTGGTGCGGATGCCGACGCAAGGATCGTGGCGGCCGAAGGTCTCGACAGTGGCCGGCGTGCCGGCCAGGTCGATCGAGCGGCGCGGCGTGCGGATCGAACTGGTCGGCTTGATCGCCAGGTTCACCGTGATGTCCTGCCCGGTGGAGATGCCACCCAGCACGCCGCCGGCATGGTTGCTGGCAAAGCCTTCGGGCGTCAGCTCGTCGCCATGCTCGCTGCCGCGTTGGCGCACGCTGTCGAAACCGGCACCGACCTCAACGCCCTTGACCGCGTTAAGCCCCATCATCGCGTGGGCAATGTCCGCATCGAGCCGGTCATACAGCGGCTCGCCCAGGCCCACCGGCACGCCGCTGGCTTCCACATACAGCCGCGCGCCGACCGAGTCGCCCGACTTGCGCAGCGCGTCCATGTAGGCCTCCAGCTCGGCCGTCTTGCTCGCGGTGGCAGCGAAAAACGGGTTCTGGTCGACCTGGGTCCAGTCGTCGCGCGGAATGTCGATCTCGCCAATCGCCGTCATGCAGCCGCGCAGCGACACACCATGCTGTTCGGCCAGCCATTTGCGGGCCACCGCGCCGGCGGCCACGGTCGGTGCCGTCAAGCGGGCCGAGCTGCGGCCACCGCCCCGCGGGTCGCGGATGCCGTACTTGTGCCAATAGGTGTAGTCGGCATGGCCGGGGCGGAAGGTCTGGGCGATGTTGCCGTAGTCCTTGCTGCGCTGGTCGGTGTTGCGGATCAACAGGCAGATCGGCGTGCCAGTGGTCCGGCCTTCGTACACGCCTGAGAGGATTTCCACCGCATCGGCCTCGTTGCGCTGGGTGACGTGGCGCGAGGTGCCCGGGCGGCGGCGATCCAGCTCGGGCTGGATGTCGGCCTCGGACAGCAGCATGCCAGGCGGGCAGCCGTCGATCACGCAGCCAATGGCCGGGCCGTGGCTTTCGCCGAAATTGGTGACACGGAAGAGTTCGCCGAGGGTGCTGCCGGACATGCGAAGGTCGTGGCCGGCCAGCAGGCCCGCACACGATGCAAGGTGGGGAAAGGCCTCGATTTTACGGGCCAGGCCCGCCTGCAGCCGGCTTCAGCGTGAAACAGCACCGGTTTTCGCCGCCGGCTCGGCCCATTGCCCTGGACCGAACTCGGCGAAAGTGTTGCCATCCCGATGCTTCGCGTGCGTCCGTCCTTGCTCATGCCTGTTTCCGCCCTGCCCCACCTCCTTTCGCGCCGCCTGCTGGCCGCCGCCGGGAGCG
>NZ_VIDT01000356.1 GCF_006519715.1 Ideonella azotifigens | reverse complement strand
ACGCCCAAGCTGCTGGTCAGCGCCAAGACCGACGTGGCAGTGAACGACAGCGCCACGCTGGACACGCTGAGCCTCACGCGCTCGGCCGGCTCTGCGGGCACGATCAGCATCGGCACGGCCGCGGGCCAGAGCGTGGTGATCAGCGAGGACGCCAGCAGCCACGACCTGCAGCAGGTCAGCAGCAGCACGCCGCTGGCCTTCAGCTTCAGCGGCCAGCGCAGCGTCAAGGTCGGCCAGATTGACCTGGGCGCCGCCGGCTCGGCCACGCTCACTTCGACCGCCGACATCGGCAACGACGCGGCCTCCGGCGCCTACATTGCCGCCGGCACCGTGGGCCTCACCGCCGGCAGCGCCTATGCCATCGGCACCAGCAGCAATGCCATCGCGCTGCAGGGCACCACTTCGCTGACCGCCAGCGCCGGCCGCAACATGTATGTGGCCGACGACAGCGCCTTGGCCAACCTGACGCTGACCAGCACCAACACCACCACTGCCGCCGGCACCGCCAGCGTGTTCGACATCACCGCTGCGGGCCAGACCTTTGGCATCACCGACAGCGGCACGACGCAAAGCCTGGACTTCAGCGGCACCGCGCTCGCCAACACCAGCTTCAGCACCAACAAGAACATCCAGGTCGGCGCCATCACGGCCACCGGCGACGTGACGCTCGCCACCAGCGGCGGCGGCGCCAACAGCAACATCAGCAGCGACAGCAGCAGCGGCACCATTGCCGGCAACCGCGTGCTGCTGACCGCCACGTCCAGCACCGCCGGCGGCGGCTCGATTGGCAGCAGCGGCACGGCCTTGCGCGTCGACTCGCCCACCGTGATCCTCAACGGCAGCGCCGATGTCTACGTCAGCGACGCCCAGAACCTCGCCAAGCTGGACATGACGCTGACGCACGGCGTCTCCACAGCCACCTACGGCTACGGCGTCAGCGCCGGCAACCTCAACAGCTTCGCGATCACCGACGGCGCCGCCCAAAGCATCGGGCTGGCCGTCTCCGGCGCGATGGACTTCAGCTACAGCGTGGACAGGGCCCTGAGCCTGGCCACCATAGACGCCGGCACCAGCACCACGGGCTCGATCTCGCTGACCTCGCGCAGCGCGCCCACCGGCACCGGCGCACAAATCAACCGCAGCAGCGGCAGCTTGACCGGTGGCACCGTCACGCTGTCGGCCACGGGCTACAACGGCGGCGTGGGCGCGGGCGCCACGCTCAGCACCAACACCAAGAACCTGAGCATCGCCACCGGCGGCAATGTCAGCGTGTCCAACAGCACCACACTGACCAGCCTCGCCCTGGATGCCCGGCACAACACCAGCGGCGCCAGCACGCAGAGCTACAGCATCAGCTCGACCGGGTTGACCTTCAGCATCAGCGACACCCTGGGCAACAACGCCTTCCAGCTGGCCAACATCTCGCAGAGCGGCCTGGACCTGACGCTCAAGGCCGACCGCGTGATCACCGCCAGCAGCGTCAACACCGGCGCCGGCGGCAAGGTCAACCTGAGCAGCAGCAGCTACATCCAGGGCGGCAGCGGTGCCAATGCTGGCAGCCCCAGCATCACCACCGGCGACCTGAGCCTGAACGGCGGCAGCGCCTTCGGCTACCAGGGCAGCACGCCGCTGTACACGGCAGCCAGCACGCTGGCCAGCAGCCTCAGCTCCACGCTGTACCTCTCGAACAATGGCAACCTCAGCCTGCTGGCCAACAGCGTCGGCAGCTCGGCCGACGTGGCCACCAACAGCGGCTCGCTGTTGCAGGGCAGCGATGGCCTGTTCACCACGCCAACGCTGAAGCTCAGCGCCAACCAGTCCATCGGCGCCAGCGGCACGGTGCTGACCGACGTGCGCCGGCTGACGCTGGTCTCGCGTGCCGACATCGACGTGGCCAACGCGTCCGACCTGTACGCGCTGACGATGACCTCCACGCACGGCACGCCGGGCGTGCAGAACACCATCTCGGTGACCGCACCGCGGCTCACGCTGAACCTCAGCGACAGCGTGGGCGGCAACCAGTACCACCTGGCCAACCTGCTCGACAGCAGCGGCCTGGACTTCACGCTGAGCACCGACGTGGCCTTGAGCCTGGGCAGCGTCAACGCCCAGGCCGGGCGAGCACTGGGGCTCTACAGCACCGGCAGTGGCACTGCCATCACCAATGACGGCACCAGCCTGCTGACGGCCAGCAGCATCACGCTGTCGGCCAGCGGCTCGGTGGGCGCGGCCGGCGGCAGCGGCACCCGCATGCAGACCGATGCGCTGGGGCTGGCGATTGCCACCGGCGCCAACGCCTTTGCCGACAATGCGCAGGACCTGAGCAGCCTGTCGCTGACCAGCTCGCAGACCACTGGCGGCACGGCCCCGGTCTACCAGGTGACGGCGCCTTCGCTGAGCTTCGACATCAGCGACAACGGCACGACCCACCTCAACAACGTGGCCGACAGCACCGGCCTGAACTTCGCGCTGAGCACGCGGCGCGACCAGGCGGTGGACGTGGTCGATGTCACCGCCTCCGGCACCGTGAGCCTGAGCAGCACCGGCGACATCCTCGGCGATGCCGACAGCAGCCACCGCATCACCGCCGGCAGCGCCACCTTCTATGCCAGCAACGGCGGCGCCATCGGCAGCGTGGGCAACCCCATCCACCTGACGGCACCGCTGGTCAGCTTCAATGTGACCGGCGCGCTGAACGTCGAGTCCGACACCCACATCGACCGGCTGGCCATCAACACCACGCACCCGGTGGGCTACGGCGGCACCTACAGCATTGTCTCGACCCCCATCACCGGCGCGGCCTACCAGCTCTTCAGCGCCACCGACAGCGTGACCGGCACCGCGCTGACCAGCCTGGACGACACACAGGGCCTGGCCTTCAGCTTCACCAGCGACCGGGCGATGCAGGTCGGCAGCCTGGACCTCGGCAGCACCGGCACGGTGGCGCTGACCGGCACCAGCAGCGGCGGCATCCTCGGCGATGGCGACCCCAACACCCAGGTGCAGGCGGCCTCGCTGAGCATGGTGAGCTACGGCGGCGCCGTGGGCGCCAGCGGCAGCGGCAATGGCATCGACGCGACCGTCAACAGCGTCAGCGCCACCGCGCAGGGTGGCGGCGTGAACCTGGCGCTGCATGGCCGCACCACGCTGGGCAGCATCAGCGCCACCGGCGGCATCAACATGGCCAACGACGTTGGCGACATTGCGCTGGGCTCGATCAATGCCGGCGGCAACGCCGTCAGCATCGACAACCAGGGCGGCTCCATCCTCAGCGGCTCGATCTACAACACCACCACGGTGGCCTTGACCGCAAGCGGCTCCATCGGCAACACCAGCGCCGTCGGCCTGTCGGCCAATGGCGGCGGCACCACCACGCTGACGGCCTCGGCCAGCGCGGCGCACGGTGCCAGCGGCAGCATCGCCATCAGCGAGAGCTACAACCTGGCGGCCAGCTCGGTGACAGCCCCGGCGGCCGTCACGCTGAGCAGCGGCTACACGCTGTCGCTGGGCACCGTCACCAGCGGCGGCGCCGTGACGGCGAGCTCGTCGCAAGGCAGCATCACCGGCATCAACGGCAGCAACGCCATCGGCGGCAGCAGCGTGAACCTGTCGGCCCGCTACGGCACCGGCAACGGCATTGGCAGCAGCGGCACGCGTCTGAACCTCGACACACCGCAGCTCACGCTCAACACCCCCGGCAGCATCTACGTGACCGACGCGGCCGACCTGAGCACGCTGAGCATAGACCGCACCAACTACACCGGCACCGGCAGCAGCGGCACGCTGAGCGTGATCGCCAGCGGCCTCGCCTTCAGCGCCAGCGACAGCGGCAACCTCACCACGCTGAGCACGTTGAACGACAGCACCGGCGTGGACTTCACCTACCTGGGCATTGGCTCGCTGAGCATCGGCAGCCTCAACGCCGGCAGCGGCGCGGTGCTGCTGCAGGCCTACCTGAGCAGCGGCGACGGCAACATCGACGCCATCAACGGCAGCTCGCTGATCACGGCCGGCAACCTGACGCTGCAGTCCTACGGCAGCAGCAGCCACATTGGCAGCAGCGGCAGCACGCTGGGCCTGGCGGTGGGCAGCGTGACCGCCAGCAGCGGCAACGGCGGCCTGTTCCTGCGCCAGGCCGGCTCGCTCAGCCTGGGCAGCCTCAGCACCTCGGGCGACCTGGCGGTGACCGCCAGCAGCGGCGACCTGACGCTGGGCAGCCTGAGCTACGGCAGCAACAAGACCCTGAGCCTGACCGCCAGCGGCGGCAGCATCCTGGCCGGCAGCAGCACGCTGGCCGGTGGCTCGTCCAGCGCGGCCATCACGCTGAGCGCGGCCAACGGCATTGGCACCGAACTCGCACCGGTGCTGGTCAACGGCTCGGCCGGCAATGCCATCAGCGCCAGCGTCACCGGCAACGGCTCGCTCTACCTGAGCAGCACCGGCACGCTGAATGGAGGCCTGAGCACCGCGGTGCACAACGGCGCGACCCAGGTCACCGCCGCCGGCAACATCAAGCTGAGCGCGATGAGCTCGGACACCGACGCGCTGGGCAACGACATCACGGTCACCGCCAGCGCTGGCGACATCACCGTGGGCAGCGTCTCGGGCGGCAGCAATGCGCGCTTCAACGCGGTGGACCTGTCGGCCAATGCCGGCAAGATCATCGCCACCCCGGGCGTGCTGGTCGAGGGCTTCGACGTCAGCCTGCACGGCGCCACCGGCGTGGGCGACAGCAGCAACCGCATGGCCGCCAGCGGCCAGCGGGTGCAGGTGAGCAGCGGCGGCGGCGCGATCTACCTCAACGCGGCGGCGCCCTCGGTGCTGTCCTCGGTGGACTCGAACGGCGGCGCGATCAACATCACCAGCTCGGCCGACCTGCTGCTGGCCAATGCACGCTCCAGCGGCGGCGCGATCTCGGTCACCACCAGCACCGGCGGCACCGAGCTGATCCTCGGCAACGTGAATGCAGGCAGCGGCTCGGTCACGGTGAGCGCCACCGGCACTGGCAGCTCGGTGCAGGACGACGGTAACCACAACACCCGCGTGGCCGGCGCCAGCGTCAGCCTGACCGGCACCGCCGGCGTCGGCAGCGCTGCGCAAAGCCTGCAGACGACCGCCGGCTCGCTGAGCGCCAGCAGCGCCAACGGCATCTACATCGACGACAACAACACGGCCGGCATCACGCTCAGTTCGGTGCTGGCCAGCAACGGCGCGGTGTCCCTCACCACCGCCGGCCCGACCACCGCCACGCTGGTGGCAGCACAAACCGATGCCAGCGGCAATGACGTCAGCATCAGCACCAGCAGCGGTGACCTGACGCTGGTCAACGTCTCGGCCGGCGCAAGCCTTGGCGCGGTCAACCTGTCGTCCGCCGGGTCCATCCTGGCCAGCGGCAGCGGCACGCAGGTCAGCGGCCACAGTGCCAGCCTGCTGGCCGGTGGCGACATTGGCGTGGTGAGCAACTTAGCCACCGGCGCCGGCACGCCGGTGAAGCTCGATGTCGGCAGCATCAGCGCGCTGGGCACCACCGGCAGCAACCGCGTGGTCTCGGTCAGCAACATCGGCACCGGCACGCTGAGCCTGGGCAGCAGCGCGCTCTCGCTGGGCAGCGGCAGCTCGGCCTACGTGGCCACCGCGGGCGACCTGGACGCCAGCGCCGGCATCCAC
>NZ_VIDT01000355.1 GCF_006519715.1 Ideonella azotifigens | reverse complement strand
ACCCTCAGCGCCAGCGCGGCCTCCGGCGGCATCTACGCCGCCACCTCGGCCACCTCCAGCGTGTTGTCCAGCATCAGCTCGGGCAATGGCGCAATCGACATCACCGTTGGCGGCAGCAGCACGCTGACCTCGCTCAGCTCCGGCACCTCGTCGGCCAGCAACGACATCACGGTGACCGCCACCGGCACCGGCTCGATGAGCATCGGCACCGTCAACGCCGGCAGTCTGGGCGACGTGAACCTGGCCACGCTGAGCGGCTCGATCTCGGGCAGCAGCGGCGCCATCACCGGCAACACCGTGACGCTGAACGCCGCCAACAGCGGCAGCGTCTCGGTGCGCACCGCCGCCTCGCACCTGGACGTGCAGGCGGGCTCCAGCAGCATCAGCATCACGCAGACCGGCGCCGTCACGCTGGACCGCATCGCCACGCCGAGCAGCCTGGTCAGCATCACCAACAGCAGCGGCGACATCACCGTTGGCAACGTCAGCACCTCGGCCTCCGGCCAGGTCAACCTGACCGCCAGTGCCGGGGCCATCCTCGACGACGGCAACAGCACCACCCGCATCAGCACCGGCACGGCAACGCTCAGCGCCAGCGGCAGCATTGGCAGCGCCAGCCACGCGCTGCAGACCAGCGCCACCGGCCTGGCCGCCACCAGCACCGGCGACCTGTATGTGGCCAACGCCGACAAGACGCTGACCAGCCTCAGCGTGACCAACCGGCACACCACGCCGGGCAGCGTCAACACGCTGCAGGTCAGCTCCGACTACCTGAGCTTCGACGTCACCGACAACGGCAGCCAGTACACGCTGAACCGCCTGGTGGGCGTGCCGCTGAGCTCGCTGGCCTTCAGCGGCGACCAGGGCGCCATCATTGGCCAGGTGCAGGGCGCCGGCTCGGTGAGCCTGACAGCGACCCAGGGCAACCTGGTGGACGACGGCAATGCCAAAAGCCGCATCACCGCCGGCAGCACGCTGACGCTGAGCGCCACGGCCGGCAGCATCGGCAGCTCGCTGCACCCGATGGGCGCCAACGCCGGCAGCCTGGTGCTGACCACGCGCGGCGACCTCTACGTCAGCGACATTGCCGACCTCAGCTCGCTGACCATCGCCAGCTCGCACCCGGACGCGAGCACCAGCTATGGCATGGCCATCACCGCGCCGTCGCTGAAGCTGGCGGTCACCGACTCTGCGGCGGGCCACCTGGTGAGCACGCTGACCGACAACTCCTCGCTGTCGCTGAGCTTCACCAGCGACCGCGACATCACGCTGGGCACGGTCAACCTGACCAACACCGGCAGCGCACGCTTCACATCCACCGGCGGCGCGATCAAGGACGACGGCGACAAGAACACCCGCGTGCTGGCCAACAGCACCACGCTCGCCGGCAGCGCGGTCGGCGCCAGCGGCAGCGAGCACATGGACGTGGTCACCGGCACGCTGGCGGCCAGCGCCACGGCCGGCGGTGTGTATGTGGAAGTGCCCATGCCCACCGGCAGCACCAACACCACGAGCACGCTCACGCTCGGCACGATCACCGCCACCGGCGCTGTGGTGATCAACGCGCTCGAAGGCGATGTGTCGCTCGGCGGCTACCTCACCGCCACCAACCAGGCGGTGAGCCTCACCTCGGCGCAGGGCGCGATCTACAGCCCCATCGGTTACAGCATCGGCTTTGGCACCGGCAGCCTGACGCTGAACGCCGCCAAGGGCTTCGAGCAGCTTGACCAGCGTGTGCAGCACGCGGTTCACCGGCGTGGGCACGCCCCGCGCGGCGCCACGGCGCACCACCAGGCCGTTGAGATGGTCGATCTCGCTGGGCTTGCCGCGCATCAGGTCCTGCGCGGTGGAAGAGAACTGATTGGGCATGGTCTCGGCAATGCGGCGCACGGCGGCCGGCACATCGCCCGGCACGCGCACGCCTTCGGCCTCGGCCACCGCCAGGCACTCGGCCACCACGTCGCCCATCACGTCGGCAACACCTGCGGCCTGCGCCAGCACGCCATAGGGCTGGCGGCTGATGGCCGATAGCGCGTTGTAGGCGCAGTTCAGGATCAGCTTGGCCCACAGCGCGCCCACCACGTCGGGCGAAACCTCCGTCGGCACGCCGGCGGCGATCAGCATCTGCGCCACCGCCTCGCTGCTGACGGCCGCGGTGTTCGACGGCTCGATCACCAGTTCACCCCGCCCGTGGTGCTTCACATGCCCCGGCCCGGCCATCTCGGTGGCCACGTAGACCACCGCCGCGGCCACCGCCTGCGGCAAGCGCTTGCGCAGCCGCTCGGCGTTGTCCACGCCGTTCTGCAGCGTGAGCAGCAAGGCGCCTGGCGCCAGGTGCGGTCGCAGCAGGTCGCCCGCGCTTTCGGTGTCCGGCGACTTGACGCAGAACAGCACCAGCTCGGCCCCGGCCACCGCCGCCGGGTCGCTGCTGGCCGAAAGGCGGATGTGCTCGTCGAAGCCCTGCGCCTCCAGCCGCAAGCCATCGCGCTCGATGGCCGCCACATGCGCAGGCCGCGCGATCAGCATCACCTCGTGCCCGGCCCGCGCCAGCATGCCGCCGTAGTAGCACCCCACGGCGCCCGCGCCCATCACTGCGATCTTCATGCGTTTGTCTCCTGCTCGGCACATTGGATTATCGACAACTATCGCGCACAAGATATATTATCTACTTCAAGATAATTTCGGATAGTCGCATGCTTGCCTTCCCTCGCCAAGCGCTGGCACAGGAGCTGGTGACGGCCCTTCAAGGCCTCAGCCTGCTGGGCGACGCGCACAACGGATTGTTCCTTGCCGCGCCAAGGCGAACTGGCAAGTCGACTTTCCTGCAAGGTGATCTCCGCCCCGCCTTGGAAGCGGCCGGCGTGGTGGTCGTGTACGTGGACCTGTGGGCCGACGCTCGGCGTGACCCGGGCGCGCTGATCGCCGAGGCGATTGCCAGGGCACTGCAGCCGCAGCTCGGGCTGGTCGCCCGCACGGCCAAGAAGGCGGGGCTGGACAAGGTCAGCCTGGGCGGCTGGCTGCAGGTGGACACCAGCAAGATCGGCAAGGTCGACGGTCTGACGCTGGTCGACGCACTTAGAGCGCTGCACGAGACCGCCGCCAAGCCTGTGGCGCTGATCGTCGATGAAGCGCAGCACGCGCTGACCAGCGAGGCGGGCGAGGCCGCCATGACGGCGCTGAAATCGGCCCGTGACCAGCTGAACCAGCCCGGCCAGGTGAACCTGATGCTGGTCATGTCTGGCTCGGACCGCGACAAGCTCCTGCGCCTGGTCAACACCAGCGGCGCGCCCTTTTATGGCTCGCAGGTGCAGCGCATGCCGCCGCTGGGGCCGGACTTCATCGCTCACCTCACCGGATTGATCGAAGCGCAGCGGCCAAGCCTGGCGCCGGTGGACACCGCAACGCTGCAGCAGGCCTTCGCGGCCTTTGGCCACCGGCCCCAGTTCTTCATGACCGCACTCGGCCAGGTGCTGAGTCCCTTGGCGAGCCTGAGTGGCCGCTTCGAACCCGCACTGCTTCAGGCTGCGCAACTGCAACAAGCCCAGGATGAAGCACAGATGGAGTCCGACTACCTCGGACTGAAACCCAGCGAGCAGGCGGTTCTGTGGCGCATGCTCGCTCAGGGCACGCGCTTCCGGCCGTATGACGCAGAGGCCTTGCGCTTTTACCGCGACAAGACTGGCAAGCCGGTCAGCGTGGCCCAGGCACAGAAGGCGCTGGAGGCACTGCGCCAGCGAATGCCCGCGCTGGCCTGGAAATCGGCGCGCGGCGAATACGCGCTCGAAGATGCTGCCATGCACCGCTGGTACGAAGCGCGGGTGGCCGCGGGCACCTGGCCACCCGCCCCGCCCCAAGGGCTGCTGCCCCTGGAAGACGACTGACGCAGACCGCTCGCCACGCTTATCGCACTCACCGCGACTTCAACTCCAGCCGCTTGATCTCCGGCACGATGACCAGGTAGGCGACGACGGTGACCAGGGCGTTCAGGCCGACGAAGACCAGCGCGCCGTTGAACGAGCCGGTGTGGGCCAGGATGTAGCCGATGACGATGGGCGTGACGATGCCCGCGGCATTGCCGAACATGTTGAACACGCTGCCGGCCAGGCCGATGATTTCCTTCGGTGCGGTGTCGGAAACGACCGCCCAGCCCAGCGCGCCGATGCCCTTGCCGAAGAAGGCCAGCGCCATCAGGCCGACGACCAGCCACTCGTTGTCCACGTAGTTGCAGAAGATCATCGTGACCGACAGCAGCATGCCCAGCACGATGGGCGTCTTGCGGGCCACCGTGAGGCTGGCGCCCCGCTTGATCAGCCCGTCCGAGATCACGCCGCCCAGCACGCCGCCAAGGAAACCGCACAGCGCCGGCAGCGAGGCCATGAAGCCGGCCTTCAGGATGGACATGTGGCGCTGCTGCACCAGGTAGACCGGGAACCAGGTCAGGAAGAAGTAGGTCAGCACGTTGATCGAGAACTGGCCCAGGTAGATGCCCAGCATCATGCGGCTGCGCATCAGCTGTCCCAGGTTGGCCCAGGTGCGGCCGTCGCGCACGATGCCAGAGGGCATGGCCTGCGGGCCCAGGTTCAGCAAGCCACCGCCCTTGGCGATGTACTCGCGCTCGGCCTTGTTGGCCCGTGGGTGGTCGGCGGGGTTGTGCACCACCTTCAGCCACACACCGGCCAGCACGAAGCCGATCACGCCCATCCACAGGTAGACGTGGTGCCAGCCCATCCACTGGGTCAGCCCGGCCATCAGCGGCGTGAAGACCACCGCGGCGAAATACTGCGCCGAGTTGAAGATCGCCGAGGCGGTGCCGCGCTCTGCCGTGGGGAACCAGCTGGCACTCAGCTTGGCATTCGCCGGGAAGGCCGGCGACTCGGCCAGGCCGACCAGGAAGCGCAACGCGAACAGCAGCGTCACCGCGCCGAACACCCCGGCCACGGCGCCGGTGAAGGCCTGCAGCAGCGTGAACAGCGACCACAGCACGATGCTGGCTGCGTAGATCTTGCGCGCACCGTAGCGGTCCAGCAGCCAGCCGCCGGGCAGCTGCGCGGCCACGTAGGCCCAGCTGAAGGCCGAGAAGATGAAGCCCAGCTGCACCGAATCGAAGCCGAACTCGGCCTTCATCGCCGGGCCGGTGATGGACAGCGTGGCCCGGTCGGCGTAGTTCACCGTGGTGACGATGAACAGCATCGCCAGGATCAGGTAACGGACCCGGGTGGGACGCGCGGCGGCCGAAGCTGCGCCGGCCGCAGGGGGCGCGGCAAATGTGCTGTGTGTGCTCATGAAAACCTGAAGCTGAAGGGCAGGCGCGGCGCGGGCCAGGGGCGACAAGGTCCAGGGCGAGGTCGCAAGTTATATGACATCGTATGACTTATTCGCCGCCCAAGCCAAGCGGGCCTGGGCCGCCCTGCCGACGAGTCGACAAAGGAAAACCCCGGGGAAACCAAGGGATTTCCCAGGGGTGGACGAACGGATCGCACTCTAGACCCGGGCTGCCAGCGCGTCATACGCGATCTCACGTAGACGCAAGACAGCCCAGGTTGTCAGACAACTTATCCGGCCACTCAGCGCCGGCCAGCCCTCAGCGCTGCACTTCGGCCTGGGCGCCTCCGTCCACGCTGATCGAATGCGTGTCGCGCGAGGCCTGAGCGGCAGCGCTGGCCGAGGCATTGGCCTGGCGGGTGC
>NZ_VIDT01000354.1 GCF_006519715.1 Ideonella azotifigens | reverse complement strand
CTTGCGGGACCAGCTGAATGCCATCGTTTCCGGCACCACGTCCGCAATCAACCAGCCAGGTGGCTTCACGCTGCGCCTGCAGCAGGTCGTTGCGGTCGCCCACCACGTTGCGCGCCATGCGCGCCGCGAAAAATGCGCCGCAGCCGCTCAGCCCCAGGCTCGCCACAAGCGCCGCCGCCCCTGCACACAGGAGCCCCGAAGTTCCAAACCTCATGCCGATACCGCGCCGCCAGAAACCGAAGACCGGCGACTGTCGCACGAATCGTGCGCGACCCGGGCCTGCGGCGCGGTAACCGCCGGTAGCGCAGCGCGCCCAGGCCATCACCACCTAGGCCAGCCTCGTGGGTGCGCTGGTGCTGGCGCGCGCGGTGGACGAACCGGCGCTGTCTGCCGAAGTGCTGCAGACGGTAGGCCTGGCCTTGCTGAAGGCAGACAGCGCCTGAGAACCCCGGGCCTACGCCCCGGATTTCTCGTTGCTGTTGGAAATAACCGACACCACGGCGCATCATGCGGCGATAACTTTCGCCGCCATGCCTGAAGCCTCCTACCCGCCCCCCCGCCCGGCGCTGCGCGAGCGCCGGCTGTGGGACATCTCCCCGCCGGTGCACACCGGCGCACCGGTCTTCCCCGGCGACACGCCCTACCAACAACAATGGGCCGCCACGCTGGGCCCCGGCTGCCCGGTCAATGTCGCGACGCTGACGCTCTCGCCACACGTTGGCGCACATGCCGATGCACCGTTGCACTACAGCCCGGAAGGCGCGACCGCCGGCCTGGTGGACCTGGCCCCCTACCTCGGCCCCTGCCGCGTGATCCACGCCATCGGCGTCGGCCCGCTGGTGCGCATCGAACACCTGCGGCACGCCGTGGCCGGCCTGCCGCCGCGCGTCCTGGTGCGTACCTACCAGCGCATGCCGCAGGACCGCTTCGACACCGCCCTGCCCGCCTTCGCGCCCGAGACGCTGAGCTGGCTGGCCGACCTCGGCGTTCGCCTGGTCGGCATCGACTCGGCCAGCGTGGACCCGGCCGACAGCAAGACGCTGGACAGCCACCAGGTGCTGCGCCAGCGCGACCTGCGGGTGCTGGAAAACCTGGTGCTGGACGAGGTGGCCGAAGGCGACTACGAGCTGATCGCCCTGCCACTCAAGCTGATCCAGGCTGATGCCTCCCCGGTGCGCGCCGTGCTGCGTGAACTCTGATTGAGATTCCTGTTTTCCGTTGAGACTGCCGATGTCCGAAATCCTGACCCGACAAGACTGCCTGGCGCTGGACGCCGCCGACCCGCTGCGCGAGCTACGCAACCAGTTCACGCTGCCCGAAGGCGTGATCTACCTGGACGGCAACTCGCTGGGCGCGCTGCCCGCGGCCACCCCCGCCCGCGTGGCTGCAGCGATCCAGCAGGAATGGGGCGAAGGCTTGATCCGCAGCTGGAACAGCGCCGGCTGGATCGCCCAGCCGCAGCGCCTGGGTGACAAGATCGCCCGGCTGGTCGGTGCGGCGCCTGGTGAGCTGGTCGTCGCCGATTCGACCTCGGTCAACCTCTACAAGGTGCTGAGCGCGGCCCTGTCGATTGCCAAGGCCGACGCACCCGAGCGCAAGGTCATCCTGTCCGACCGGGAGAACTTCCCGACCGACCTCTACATCGCCCAGTCCCTCTGCGCCCAGCACGGGTTGACGCTGGAGCTGACCAGCGCCGCCGAACTCCAAGCGCGGCTGGCCGGGGGGGCTGACATCGCAGTGCTGATGTGGACCCAGGTCAACTACCGCAGCGGCCAGATGCTGGACATGGCCCGCGTCACCGCACTGGCCCATGCCGCTGGCGCGCTGACCATCTGGGACCTGGCGCACTCGGCCGGCGCGGTGCCGGTGGACCTGAAGGGCGCGCAAGCCGATTTCGCAATCGGCTGCGGATACAAGTACCTCAATGGCGGGCCTGGCGCACCCGCCTTCGCCTGGGCGCACCCCCGACATGCGGACCGCTTCTGGCAGCCGCTCTCCGGCTGGATGGGCCACGCCGCGCCATTTCGCTTCGACACCGACTACCGGCCAGCCCAGGGCGTGTCGCGCTACCTCTGCGGCACGCCGGCGGTGCTGGCAATGAGCGCGCTGGAATGCGGCATCGACACGTTGCTGGCCGCCGAGCCGCTGGGCGGCATGGCCGCGCTGCGCGCCAAGTCGCTTCAGCTCTCGCGGCTGTTCATCGATCAGGTGCGGCAACGCTGCGCTGCGCACGCACTGCCGCTGGCCTCGCCATTGGACGATGCGCAGCGCGGCAGCCAGGTCTCGCTGGCTCACAACGAAGGCGGCTACGCGGTGATGGCCGCACTGATCGAACGCGGCGTGATCGGCGACTTCCGTGCCGGCGCCAGCAGCGAAGCGGAGCCCGACCTGCTGCGCTTTGGCTTCACGCCTCTGTACACGCGTTTCGTCGACGTGTTCGACGCCGTCACCGCGCTGGCCGAAGTGCTGGACAGCGGCGAATGGCGCCAGGCGCGTTTCAACCAACGCGCGGCGGTGACCTGAGCATGGCCTGCCCTCACGCTCCGCAAGACGCCACGCCCGCCAAGCCGACCGCTGCTGGCGAAACCATCGTCCGCGAGGAAGGCGCCCAGCTCGACTTCTCGCATGACATGAGCTATGGCGATTACCTGCACCTCGATGAGGTGCTAGGCGCCCAGCATCCGCTCTCGCCAGACCACAACGAGATGCTGTTCATCGTGCAGCACCAGACCAGCGAGCTGTGGATGAAGCTGATGCTTCACGAACTGACCGCCGCCGTGCGCCACCTCGCGGCCGACCAGTTGCAGCCGGCGTTCAAGATGCTGGCCCGGGTCTCGAAGATCATGGAGCAGCTGGTGCACGCCTGGGACGTGCTGGCGACGATGACGCCGCCCGAATACTCTGCCATCCGCCCCTACCTGGCCCAATCCAGCGGTTTCCAGAGCTGGCAATACCGCTGCATCGAGTTTTCGCTGGGCAACAAGAATGCAGCGATGCGCAAGCCGCACGCGCACCGGCCGGACCTGCTGCAGATCGTGGACGCCGCCTGGCACCGGCCGTCCTTGTATGACGAGGCCTTGCGCCTGCTGGCTCGCCGCGGCATCCCGGTGCCTGCCAGCCACACCGAGCGCGACTGGACCCTGCCTTACACGGCCAGCGAGGGCGTGATGCAGGCCTGGCTGCAGGTCTACCGCGCACCGGACCAGCACTGGGACCTCTACCAGCTCGGCGAGGAACTCACCGACCTGGAAGACGCCTTCCGCCTCTGGCGTTTCCGCCATGTGACCACGGTGGAGCGCGTGATCGGCTTCAAGCGCGGCACCGGCGGCACCGGCGGCGTGAACTACCTGCGCAAGATGCTGGACGTGGTGCTGTTCCCCGAGATCTGGCAACTGCGCACCGAGCTTTAGCCTTCACCGCCCAATGAAAAAGCCGCCCTCGGCATCCCTCGGGCGGCTTTTTGCGGAAGTGCGAGGACGCTCAGAAGGTGCTCATGTCCAGCCGGGCGCCGGTGAGAACCTTGCCGGTCAGAGAGGAGGTGGGGACCGCGCTGTTCAGGATCGCCGCCTTGATCTCCGGGGCCGTGGCGCTCTGGTGCGACGAGGCATACATCGCGGCAGCACCCACCACAAACGCAGAAGCGAACGAGGTGCCGCTCAACGATGCATAACCCGACTTGTAGACACCCTTCTTGATCACCGGGTTGGTGGTCTCGATGGCGGTGCCCGGTGCGGCCAGGTGAACCGTGGTAGCGCCGTAGTTGGAATAGCTGGCCAGCGTGCCGTATTCGGTCAGCGCCGCGACCGAGATCACGTTGTCCAGCGCATAGCTGGCCGGGTAGAACGGCGCGGTGTCGTTGCTCTTGCTGCTGTTGCCGGCAGCTGCCACCACCAGGATGTTGGCAGCGCCAGCGCGGCCGATCGCATCGGAGAAGGCCTGCGAGAAGCCACCGCCGCCCCAGGCTGCGCTGATGGCCACCAGCTTGATGTTCTTCGAATATTTCAGGTTGGTCAGGTAATCCATTGCCTTGACTGCCAGCCCGGCGTTGCCGGTGCCGTTGGTCATCATCTTGGCGGGAATCATGTTCACGCCCCAGCAGACGCCGGCGATGCCCTTGTCGTCCCCACCACGCGCGCCGATGATGCCGGCCACCTGGGTGCCATGCTCGTCGGTCACGTCGTCGAACACGGTGTTGTCCTTGTTGACGAAGTCCCAGCCGTTGATGTCGTCGACATAGCCGCTGCCGTCTTCGTCGATGCCGTTGACCACCTCATCCGGGTTGGTCCAGACGTTCTTCAACAAGTCGTTGTGGGTCAGCATGATGCCTTCGTCCATGATGCCCACATGGATCTTCTTCAGGCAGGTGTTGCCCCTGTCCCAAGCCATCGCGGCGCCGGAGCCGTAGGCATTGGTGAAGAGCGGCGAGGTGGCGCCATACATGCCCCACTGGCTGCCGTTGACATAGTAGGGATCGGTGGCCACCGACTGTGCGGTGTAGACCCAGTTCGGCTCGGCGAACTTGACGAAGCCATTGGCGCTCAGCAAGCGCATGGCGGCGGCAACCGAGGAGCCTTCCGGCAGGCGGATGCGGTGCAATTCGCCCATGCTGCCGTTGGCCGCGCGCAGCCGCTCGACCGAGCGCCCGCCCACCAGCGCCAATGCGGACTGCCGCGCAGCCAGCGCCGCGGTGCCGTGGAACTGCACCAGCAGCTCACCGGGCACGTACTTGGCATGCGCGCTCAGGCTGGCCTCGACGAGGTCCGCATTCGCATGGGCAAGGCCCACGCAGCCCAGCAGCGACACCGCCACAGCAACAGCCGACAGGCCACGATTCAAACAACTGCTCACTCGACACCTCCAAACCAACGGGAAACACATATATAAAACCTTGTTACAGCTTCGCAGCGGAAGAGGGGGGTGTCTACCATGCGACTTAGGGGGAAATCATTGACTCGAAGGACCTCGCGGGTGTTCACGTTTAGGAAACTACGTAGCCGCGCACCACGCGCGCCCGTGATTCACCGACAACTGGCACGTGAACCATTGCGCGCACCAAGCCGGACCGCGCACCGGCCACCCGCCAGCAGCAGCCCTGACGAGACCTCGGGCGCGGGCTGCTCCTAGAATCACCGGTCCGGCGCCGGGCTCATGGCGCCGGCTTCGCCCCCCTTCCTGACGACCTGCGCCACCTGCGTCATCCGCGCGGGCTGGCCGACCGGAGCCACACCATGGACACCCGCACCGCCCCCGCCCGCCTTCGCATTGCCCGCCTGCGAGAAGCCATGTCCGCCGCCAATGTGCAAGGCGTGCTGGTGCCGTCCAGCGACCCGCACATCAGCGAATATTTGCCGGGCCGCTGGCAGGGCCGCGAGTGGTTTTCCGGCTTCACCGGTTCGATGGGCACGCTGGTCGTCACGCTGACCGAGGCAGCCTTGTTTGCCGACAGCCGCTACTGGACGCAGGCCGAGGCTGAGCTGGCCGGCAGCGGCATCGCGCTGGTCAAGATCCCGACCGGCGCCGCCACCTACCACCTGGACTGGATCGCCCAGCAGCTCAAGCGCGGCGAGACCCTGGCGGTCGACGGCCAGGTGCTGGGCCTGGCCGCGGCCAAGCAACTGCGCGGCGTGACCGACGCCGCCGGCATCCAGCTGCAAACCCAGGCCGACCCGCTGGACGCCGCCTGGGATGACAGGCCCACGCTGCCGACCGCCGGCATCTACGAACACCTGG
>NZ_VIDT01000353.1 GCF_006519715.1 Ideonella azotifigens | reverse complement strand
GGCCGACCAAGCCGCCGCCGAGGGGGTAAGCGAGGAAGTGGTGCTGGCGCGCTATGTGCAGTCGCTTGGCGTCGCGCTGCAGCGGCCCAACGAGACCGCCGATGTGGTGGCCACGGTGCGATTTCTCGTCAGCGAGGGCGGCCGCAACATCACCGGCCAGGAGATCGTGGTCGACGGCGGGGTGATCGTATGAGCTGCGCATGCCTGGTTTCAGGGAGGCTGCCATGCTGAGCGCCGAGCAGAACGAATTTGTCACCCGCGTAGGCCCCGGCACACCGGCCGGCAGCTTGCTGCGCCGCTATTGGCAGCCGGTGGCGCTGACCGATGAGCTGGCCGGTCCGCGCCCGGTCAAGGCAGTGCGGCTGATGGGGCAGGAATTTGTGCTCTTCCGCGACGAGCAGGGGCGCCATGCCCTGCTGGACCGGGACTGCCCGCACCGCGGTGCCGACCTGGCCTTTGGCCGCCTGGAGGATGGCGGCCTGCGCTGCCCCTTTCATGGCTGGCTGTTCGACGCCACCGGCCAATGCCTGGAGACGCCGGCCGAGCCGGCAGAGAGCAAGATGTGCACGCGCATCCGGCAGGCGGCCTACCCGGTGGTGGAGAAGAGCGGGGTGCTGTTCGCCTACCTCGGCCAGGGCACGCCGCCGGCCTTTCCGGACTTCGACTGCTTTGTGGCGCCGGACAGCCACACCTTTGCCTTCAAGGGCTTGTTCGAGTGCAACTGGCTGCAGGCGCTGGAGGTGGGCATTGATCCCGCGCATGCCTCCTACCTGCACCGCTTCTTCGAGGACGCGGACACCGCTGCCAGCTATGGCAAGCAGTTCCGCGGCGCCTCGGCCGACTCCAGCATGCCCATCACCCAGGTGCTGCGCGAGCATGACCGGCCGGAGATCAGCGTGGCCAGCACCGACTACGGCCTGCGCCTGACGGCGCTGCGCCGGCTCTCGCAGGCCAGCACCCACGTGCGGGTGACCAACGTGCTGTTCCCGCAGGCCTTCGTGATCCCGATGAGCGCCGAGATGACGATCTCGCAGTGGCATGTGCCGGTGGACGACACGCATTGCTACTGGTACGCCATCTTCACCAGCTTCACCGGACCGGTGGACAAGCAGCAGATGCGCGAGCAGCGACTGCAGCTCTACGAGTTGCCGCACTACACCTCCCGCCGCAACAAGCGCAATGACTACGGCTACAACATCGAGGAGCAGCGCCTGGCCACCTACACCGGCATGGGCGACGACATCAATGTGCACGACCAGTGGGCCGTCGAGTCGCAGGGCGCCATCCAGGACCGCACCCGCGAGCACCTGGGCACCACCGACAAAGGCATCATCGCCTACCGCCGGCTGCTGGTGAAAGCCATCAAAGGGACGCTGGCGGGCGAGCCTGCGCCCTTGCTGGTCGATGCGGCGCAGGCCGCGCAGTTGACCGGCCCGGCCTCGATTGATGGCATCGCCCATGCCCCCGCCGGGGCGGACGACGCCGAGGCAGGGCCAGTGGACACCGAAGCCTATTGGCAGGCCGCCGACCTTGAGCGCCGCCAGCGCTGTGAATGGGCGGCCGCGCGCCTGGCCCCGGCGGAGCAGGCATGACGGGCGCGGCGCCGTTCGTCGAGCGCTTTGGCCTGTGGACGACCGAGCGGCAGGACCAGGCTCGCGAGCTGGTGCGCCGCATTGATGGCGGCGAACTTGACGTGGTGCGCTTCGCCTTTGCCGACCAGCACGGCCTGCTGCGCGGCAAGACGCTGGTGGCCAGCGAGGCCCGCGCGGCCTTGTGGGAGGGCGTGCAGCTCACTTCGACGCTGCTGGCCAAGGACAGCTCGCACCGCTCGGTGTTTCCGGTCTTTTCGGCCGGCGGCGGCTTCGCGGTGCCTGGCCTGCAGGGCGGTGCCGACATCACCCTGGTGGCCGACCCGACCACCTTCCGGGTGCTGCCGTGGACACCACGCACCGGCTGGCTGCTGTGCGATGCCTACATGCCAGACGGCAGCCCCTGCCCCTATGCCACCCGGCAGATCCTGCAGCGCGCAGTGCAGCAACTCGAAAGCCAGGGCCTGGCGTTCGTGGCCGGCCTGGAGGTGGAGTTCCATGTCTTCAAGCTGGAGGACGCGCGGCTGGGCCTGGCCGACTCGGGCCAGCCCGGTGAGCCGCCGCGGGTCTCGCTGCTGTCCCATGGCCACCAGTACCTGACGGAGCTGCGCTACGACCGTGTGGACCCGGTGATGGAGCTGCTGCGCAGCCAGTTGGTGGCGTTGGGTTTGCCGTTGCGCTCGCTGGAGGTGGAGTACGGGCCCAGCCAGTTCGAGCTCACATTCGGCCCCACGGCCGGCGTGACACCGGCTGACACCATGGTGCTGCTGCGCAGCGCCATCAAGCAGATCTGCCAACGCCACGGCTACCACGCCACCTTCATGTGCCGGCCGCGCATTCCCAACGTGATGTCCAGCGGCTGGCATCTGCACCAGTCGCTGCGGCGCCTCAGCGACGGCCGCAACGCCTTCATGCCCGAAGCGGCATCCGGCCAGCCGCTGAGCGAACTCGGCATGCACTACCTCGGCGGCCTGAAGCACCATGCGCGCGGTGCCGCCGTGCTGGCCTGCCCGACCATCAATGGCTACCGCCGCTACCGGCCGCATTCGCTGGCGCCCGACCGTGCGCTCTGGGGCCGTGACAACCGCGGCGCGATGCTGCGCGTGCTGGGCGGGCCGGGGCAGGCCGGCACACGCATCGAGAACCGTGTGGGCGAGCCTGCGGCCAATCCCTATCTGTACCTGGCCTCGCAGCTCTTCTCAGGGATGGACGGCCTGCAACGCCAGCTCGACCCAGGCCCCTCGGCCGACGTGCCCTACGAAACGCCGGCCGAACCGCTGCCGCGCTCGCTGGAGCAGGCGCTGGCCTGCCTGCGGCAGGACAGCGGACTCTGCGCGCAGCTCGGCCAGGGCTTCGTGGACTACTACTGCCACATCAAGGAAGCGGAAATCGCCCGCTTCAACCTCGAAGTCAGCGAGTGGGAACACCGCGAGTACTTCGATATGTTCTGACCCCTCCCAACCCATGCTCACCATTCACTACCTTCTGAGCGACGGCAGCCGCCGCAGCTGCACGGACGCCCAGCCCGGCAGCAGCGTCATGGAAAACGCCTTGTGGCTCAACGTGGCGGGCATCGACGCGGAATGCGGCGGCGCCTGTGTCTGCGCCACCTGCCATGTGCAGGTCGAGGAGGCCTTCCTGGCGGCGCTGCCGCCGCCTGACGACATGGAACGCACGCTGCTGGCCAGCGCCATCCCCGGGCATTCGCAGCGCAGCCGGCTGAGCTGCCAGATCGCCATGACGCCCGCGCTGGACGGCATCGTGGTGCACGTGCCTGCACACTGACGCGCGGTGACCCCGTCGTGTCCCACGGGTTGGTCCCAACCGCTGGGCGGCGCTGAATGGCGGCTACGCCGCCCCGGCGTCGCTTGCTTAGGAATTCCTGACCATTGAGCTTTCCGTAAATGGTGACATCACCAGAGCCTGGCTTGTGCCCAGCACGCGGCGATGAACGAGGGGCGGTGCTGTGCACTCTTGAGCTTGTTGCGGGCCGTGACGTTGAGTTCATCAAGGTTGGCAGGCCAGAAGTTGGCCAGGGCATGCCGCTTGAGCCAGGCCCACGGGAACTCCACGAGGTTCAAGTCCGGCGAGTACGGCGGCAAGAACGCCATCCGGACAGCACCATCGGTGGAGTACAGGTACTCACGCCGAGCTTGCTGCGATGGGCTTTCAACCTAAATCCGGCAGTTACCCGGTCGCCGGCAGCGCTGGGGCTGGCCTGGGTGGCCCGATGACGGGCGCGATGCGATCGCTGATGTAGCGCAGCAAGCAAGCCCAGCGGTCCAGGCCCTTGAACTGCTCCGCAGCTGCCTTGACGTGCTGCAAAGCCGCACCGATGTTGGCGATCAGCCGCTTGAGCAACTCGGCCTTGCCGTGCAGCGGCGTGAGGTACAGCATCGTCTGGTTGGCGTGGCTGGCGGCCGTGCCCACCGCGGCCAGCAGCAGCGGGCGGCTGGTGATGGCTTCGAGCCGGCCCGCCGGGTGCGCCGCCCGGCAATACCAACTCCACCAGTTGTAGACCAGCGCACACGCTCGGGCCACCGTCTGGCACGGGTTGATGTCCTGCGTGGTGAAGCCCCCCAAGCCCCATTGGTTCTTCAGCTCGTCGAAGGCGTTCTCCGCGTCGGCGCGGTCACGGTACAACTGACCGACCGACTCCAGCGGGCAGGCCACGTCTGTGACCAGCACCGCGTACTCCCACAGCCGGTCGCCCTCGTGCACGCTCAGGCCGGCCAGGTCCAGCCGCAGTTGCTTGCCGTCCAAGCGCCTCTCCCGGGCAATGCCGCCGCGAATGCGCTGGCGCACGATGACCACGCGGCGCTTGGTGCGCCAACTGTGCAGCTGCAACTGGGCCTCGACCATCTGGCAGCCCTGGCTGTCTGGCCGGCTCCAATCCTGGCGGGTGAACTGCTGCACCACCAGGCGCTGCACGTTCTTCGTCTGCCGCAGCCGCAGCAGGTAGGGTTGCTGGCGCTGCTCCAGCGTCAGCAGGATGCCCTCGTTGCCGTAGCCCGAGTCGCCTTGCACCAGCGCCGGCCGGCGATCTCCTCCTGGTCCTTGAGCGAGTTCGTCCAGCAGCCGCCCCAGCGCGGCTTTGGCGTGCACGCTGGTGTGCTGCTTGCCGGCGCTGAGCTGCACATCCAGCACCAGGCGCAGGTTGCTCACCAGGAAGGTATGCAGCACGTGGCTCGGGCGCATCGGCTTGCTCGGGTTGTAGCCGATCTCTGCCCCTTCCTGATGCCCGTACAGCGGCTTGATGCTCGCGTCGATGTCCAGCACCCATGGCCGATCCAGCGCCTCGCGTACCGAGTGCTGCAGGCTCGGGCGCAACCACGCCGCGCTGGCTGCCTCGTCGATGCGTTCGAGCGCCCGGCGCAGCGCATCCTCGCTGACGACCTTGGCCATGCCCAGCGCCTGCGCCGCCACGGCGTCGCCGCGCAGCGCGGTGATGTGGGCGTAGCGCCGGTGCCAGGCCAGCAGCCCCAGCATCAGCGTGCCCAGCACGTCGCGTTTGTCCGGCGCGTTGCCGCTTCGGTACGACAACGGGCTGTCCGACACCCAGCGCTCAAACACACCCGTGGCGGCCAGGAACTCGGCGAAGAACACCAGCTGGCCGTGCGGCGTGGCCGCCGCACCGGTGTCCCAGCGAACGTGCATGCGCCCGCCCAACGTGTCCACGACCTGCGGCTCGGCCGGCTCTTCGCCCGTCCCTCGCCGCGCCAACAGCGCCTTGCGTCTTGCCTCACCCATCGGGTGAGTGTGCCAAGACCGCCAAACCCGCGCCAGTGCTGGCTTGCCGGGCAATCAGGGGAAGGCAACTGCCGGATTTAGGTTCAATCCATCCCAGATGATCAGCAGCGGGCGCTTCAGGTGAACGGTATCCGTCCGGCCAAGTCATCTTGAAGTGCCGCTCTGCCCAAAGGTGGCGAGCACGCATCTGAAATGAAGAAGGCTAAGAGTTCGCGTCGCGCTGCCGGCTGTCGAAGTCTTGCCTCGCTTCTCAGAAGCGGTCTGCATTTTCGCCGTCGGGCCTGTCCTAATTTCTGTGTGTGAGGCTCGTTGAGCCTTCACTGATGCCGTGATGGCGGTTGGGGATCCTACGTTGTGGGTCTTGTGAACCGGTCGTCGTAGAGGATCGCGAACTGGTTCATCGCAGCCTC
>NZ_VIDT01000352.1 GCF_006519715.1 Ideonella azotifigens | reverse complement strand
ACCTGCGGTCGCCACGGCCACGGCGGCGGCAGTGGCTGCCACCTTCCAGCCTGGGCGCACGGCGCCGTTTGGACCGCTGGTGCAGGCCGAGGAAGCGCCGCGCGAGGTGTCGGTGGAAGAGCTGCTGGACCTGGAGCAGCAGGCCGACTTCTTCATCGCGCTGGGCCAGGAAGATGCCGCCATCGACCTGCTGATGTCCTACCTGCGCAGCACCGGCGGGCAAAGCCCGGTGCCGTACACCAAGCTGCTGGAGATCTATCGCCGCCAGGGCGACCGCAGCGCCTACGAGCGCATCCGTGCCCGCTTCAATCGCCGCTTCAACGCCTATGCGCCCGACTGGGACATGGGCCCGCTGTACGGCCGGGTGTTGGAAGACTACCCCTATGCGGTGCAGGAACTGGAGACCGCCTGGCCGTCACCGCTGGACGCGATGGCGGTGCTCGAAGGCATGCTGTTCCGCAAGGACGAGACCCAGGACTTGTTCGACCTGCCGGCCTACAAGGACTTGCTGCTGATGTACGCGATTGCCCGCGACCTGCTGCAGCAAGGCGGCGGCAAGACCGACGAAGTGGACCTGCTGCTGCCGCTGGGCGACTTTGGTGGCCCGGCGGGCCTGGTGGGCGGGCCGGCGGGCAGCAGCGACGGTGACCGGGCCGAAGAGCCCGACCTGGTGCTGGACGACGCGCCCGACAGCCTGCTGACCCACTTCGAGTTCAACCCGGTGCCGCCGGACAGCGAGCCGATGTCGCTGGATGGGCCCGAGGCGCCTGCCGCGCCTGCCCCTCGCAAGCCGAGGTTTTAGAGCCCCTGCAGGCGCGTGAGCGCGGCCTGCAGTGTGGCCTCCTGCTTGGCAAAGCAGAAGCGGATGATGCGCTGGTCGGTCGGCCGCTCGTGGAAGGCCGACAGCGGGATGGCCGCCACGCCGATCTCCTCGGTCAGCCAGCGGCAGAAGGCATCGTCCTCCATCTCGCTGATGCGCGAATAGTCCACGCACTGGAAATACGTGCCTTCGCAGGGCAGCAGCCTGAACTTGGTCGGCGCCAGGCCGGCGCGGAACAGGTCGCGCTTGGCCTGGTAAAAGTCCGGCAAGTCCAGGTAAGGCGCGGGGTTGGCCAGGTACTGCGCCAGGCCTTGCTGCATCGGCGTGTTGACGGTGAACACGTTGAACTGGTGCACCTTGCGGAATTCGGCCATCAGCTCGGCCGGCGCGGCCACGTAGCCGACCTTCCAGCCGGTGACGTGGAAGGTCTTGCCGAAGCTGGAGATCAGCAGCGAACGCGCGGCCAGTTCCGGGTCACCACAGACGCTGATGTGCGGCTGGCCGTCGAACACCATGTGCTCGTAGACCTCGTCCGAAATGACCAGCACATTCGTGCCGCGCAGCAGGTCACGCAGCTGGCTCCGCTCGCTGGCGTTCCACACGGTGCCGCTGGGGTTGTGCGGCGTGTTGATCATGATGGCCCGGGTGCGCGGCGTCAGCGCGGCGGCCACGCGCGCCATGTCCACGTGCAGCGTCTTCGGGTCCAGCGGCACGCGCACGGTGGTCGCGCCGGCAAGGGTCAGCGCAGGCTCGTAGCTGTCGTAGCAGGGCTCCAGCACGATGACTTCGTCGCCCGGGTGCACCAGCGCCAGCACCGCCGTCAGGATGGCCTGGGTGGCACCGGCGGTGATGGTGATCTCGCGGTCCGGGTCGTAGGACGCGCCGTGCAGCGATTCGATCTTGCCGGCCACCGCCTCGCGCAGCGACATCAGGCCGGGCATTGGCGGGTACTGGTTGTGGCCAGCGCGCATCGCCGCGGCCACCGCGTCCACCAGCGCCGGGTCGCCCTGGAAGTCAGGAAAGCCCTGGCCGAGGTTGACCGCGCCATGCTGCTGGGCGAGCGCGGACATGACCGTGAAGATCGTCGTGCCGACCTTGGGCAGGCGTGTGGTGACGGGCGGAGCGGCGAAGTCGCGGGTGATGGTCATGGGCAGTGAGAGGGAAGGGCTCAGAGCTCGTAGGAATCGCCGGTGCTGTTCATGGCCCGCTCGATCAGCGGGCGGCTCAGCCGGTCGGACAGCAGCTCGGCAAAGCTCAGCACGAAGCCGCGCAGGTAGGCGCCACGGCGGAAGGCGACACGGGTGGTGTTCTGGCCGAACAGGTAGCCGGCGGGGCGGCTGACCAACTCGCCGCCGGCCGGCTCGCCGGCCATTGCCATCTCGGCCACGATGCCCACGCCCAGGCCGGCGCGCACATAGGTCTTGATGACGTCGGAGTCGATGGCTTCCAGCGCGATGTTGGGCGTCAGCCGGCGCTGGGCAAAGGCGTGGTCGATGCGCTTGCGGCCGGTGAAGGCCGGCTGGTAGGAGATCAGCGGCACCTCGGCCAGCTGCTCCAGCGTCAGCCGTTCGACCTGGGCCAGCGGATGGTCCTGCGGCATCACGATCACGTGCTGCCATTCGTAGGCGGGCAGGGTGACCAGCTCGTCGATGTCTGTCAGTGTTTCGGTTGCCAGGCCAATGTCGGCCGAGTCGTCCAGCAGCATGCGGGCGACCTGCTCCGGCGAGCCCTGGTGCAGGCTGATGACGACCTTGGGGAAGCGCTTGCGCAGCAGCATGATGGGCTCGGGCAGCACGTAGCGCGCCTGCGTGTGCGTGGCCGCGATGGACAGCCGGCCGGCGTCCTGCTTGGAGAACTCCTCGCCAATGCGCTTCAGGTTGGCCACCTCGCGCAGGATGATCTCCACCGACTTCAGCACCTGCTGGCCGGGATCGGTCACGCGCTTGAGGCGTTTGCCGTGGCGCACGAAGATGTCCACGCCCAGCTCTTCCTCCAGCTCCAGGATGGCCTTGGAAATGCCGGGCTGCGAGGTGTAGAGCGCCTTCGCGGTCTCGGTCAGGTTCAGGTTGCGGCGCACCGCCTCCTGGACGAATCGGAACTGGTGCAGGTTCATGCAGTCGTGTCGTCCGGAAGCAGGCGGGTCGGGTCAAGTGCCATCGCGAGCGCGGCCTGGGCCATGGCCTCGACCACCAGCGGCGATTCGCCAACGGCGGCATGCAGCCGCCATTGCACCGCGGGATGGGCCTGGCGCAGCGCCTCAATCTGCAGCGGCAGGTCCTTGCGCACATGGCCGCCAGCACCCAGAAAGAGCGGCAGCACCTCCACTTCGGTGCAGCCCTGTTCCACCAGGGTGCGGCCACAGCCCGGCAGGTCGGGTGCCATGAATTCGAGGTAGGCCATGGCCACCTGCCAGCCGGGCAGCAGTTCGCGGCAGCGCGCGGCGCTGGCTTCCAGCGGGGCCGACCAGTTCGCGTCGCGCGCACCGTGGGCCATCAGGATCAGGCCATGCATGGCAGTCGCTTTCATCGGTAGCGCACCAGCCACCAGAAGGCGGCCAAGGACAAGCCGAGGTAGATCAGGCTGGGCACGGCGGCAGCGAGCCAGGGCGTCCAGTCGTGCAGCAGGCCCAGGTGGCCGACGACGTTGTTCAGCAGCACGAAGCTGATGCCCAGCATGATGCCGCCAAAGACCTTCAGGCTGATGCCGCCGGCCCGCGCGTGCAGGTAGGCAAACGGCAGCGCCAGCGCCACCATCACGATGCAGGCAAATGGGTAGAAGGCGCGTTTCCAGAACTGCAGCTCGTAGCGCTGCGAGGTCTGCTCCTGGTCGCTCAGGTGGCGGCTGTAGCGCCACAGGTCCAGCGTGGACATGCTGCCGATCGGCGAGATCGCCGCGGTCACCAGGCCGATGCTCAGCGTCGTCGGCCAGTCCAGCGCGTCCTTCTGTTCGGTCACCACCGGCATGCCCGAGGCCGTGGGCCAGCGCGTGATCTGCACGTCCTGCAGGTGCCAGACAGAGCCGCTGCTGCGGCCCGAGCGAACCGTCTGCACCGTGGCGCTGCCGGCCTCGATGCGGCTGATCTGCCGGCCTTCGTCGTCGTGCTCGAAGATGCGCACCTCGCGCATGCGTCCACCAGGCGCGCTGGACTCGACATTGATCGAGTAGCTGCGCTCGCCCTCGGGCGTGTTGCGGTGCTCCTTCAGCCAGGCACCGGCCTTGCCGACCGGCGCGCCGCCGCGCGGCTTGGCCCGTAGGTCCGACGCATGCTGTTCGCCCCAGGGCGCGACGTATTCGCCGGCCACAAAGGTCACCGCGCCCATCAGCAGGCCCAGCACCAGCAGCAGCGTCAGCGCGCGGCCAGGGCCCAGCCCACCGGTGCGCAGGATGGTGAACTCAGACGACTGCGCGAGCCGCGCCATCGCGTAAATGGTGCCGATCAGGACGGCGATGGGGCACAACTCATAGAAGCGGCCCGGCATGGACAGCAGCGCCGCCAGCGCGGCGCGCGGCATGGTGTAGCCATTGCGGCCAACGCGGGCGAGCTCGTCGAGGAAGTCGATGAAATAGAACAGCGACATGAAGGCCAGCGCGACGAAGAACACCGACCACAAGACGTCCTGGTACAGCAGCTTGCGGACCGTCTTCATGCGGCGCTCCCTGCGGCCGCGGTACCGCCGGCATTGCCGTTGCGCAGCTTGCGCAGGTGCACCACGGTTGCGTGGTCACGCCACCAGATCAGTGCCAGCGCCAGGAACAGCGCCAGCCCGTGCAGCACGATCAGCGCCTGCACCGAGGGGATGCGGCCGGCCGAGACCCAGGCCTGGCTCAGGTTCACCAGGTTGAAATAGACCATGAAGGCCAGCAGGGCGAACAAGAGGTTCCAGTTGTTCGGCCGGCGTGGATTGGTGGTCGCGGTGCCAATGCCCAGCAGCAGCAGGTTGGCCGAGCCCAGCAGCAGGCCCAGGCGCCAGACCAGCTCGCCCTGGTTGGCCAGGTTGAAGTCCTGCAGCAGGTCCAGCGTGTCCACAGCCTTGGGCGGCAGGGTTTGCGGCGCCGGCATGCGGCCGTTGTCGATCTGGGTGCGGAAATGGTCGAAGTTCATGCGGGTGTGTTCACCGGTCTTGCTGTTCTGCTCGTTGCGGTGGCCCACATCCAGCACCAGCTCGCGTTCATCGCCGGTGCGCTCCACATGGCCGCTGTGCGCGGTGGTGACCGATTCGATGTCGTCCTTGTTGTTCAGCAGGAAGACATTGCGGGCGATGCTGGTGGTGTCGCCGTTGCGCTCGATGAAAAAGACACGGCTGCCGTCGGACGATGACTGGAAAGCTCCCGGGGCCACGCGCGACAGATCCGAGCGCTGCTCATAGCGCACCTTCAGTTCCAGCATCTGCCGGTTGCCCCAGGGCCACACGCCCAGCACCAGCACGCCAATGCCCAGCATGCCGGGCAAGCCCATGCGCATGACCGGGCGAATGAAACGCGCCAGCCCGATGCCGGCCGAGAACCAGATCGCCATCTCGCTTTCGCGGTACATGCGCCCCAGGCTCAGCACCACCGAGACGAACAGCGCCAGCGCCAGGATCAGCGGCAACTGGCCGATGGCGTTGTAGCCCAGCACCATCACGACATCCTGCGGCGAAACCGCCCCGTTGGCCGCCAGGCCGAGGGTGCGGATCAGCATCATCGTGACGACGATGGTCAGGATGACCACCAGCGTGGCCCCGAAGCTGCGCGACAGCTCCTTGCGCACGGACGAATCGAATAACATCAAAAGCTCACCTTTTTCTCGGAACCGATTATGAACTTTCAAGCTCTGGCCATCGCCGAAGGCGGCGCGGGTGCCGTGGCCGCGGACGCACTGATCGTGGTCCTGCCGGTTGACGGCAAGGGCGGCAGCGGCGACAAGGCGCTGGATGGCTTGCTGGCAAGCGCCGTGAAGCAAGGCGATTTCGAGCGCA
>NZ_VIDT01000351.1 GCF_006519715.1 Ideonella azotifigens | reverse complement strand
GTCGAAAGGCAGCAGCGCCAGGATGTCCGGGCTGCGGAACCACTGCAGCGCAGTGCCGCCGTGCGGCCGGTCGCTTACCAGCCGGGCCGCGATTGCGCGGTGGCCGTAGGCATGGCGCTCGAAACCCACGCCACGCCGCTCCCGTTCGACCGAGGCCTTGCCTTCGGCGATCAGCGTCAGCGGCGCATTGCCGGGTTCGGGCTGCAGCGTGACCAGCGGCGCGAAGCTCGCGGCCGATTCCAGCACCGCTTCCAGCGCTGCCGCGTCAACGATCCAGGCCAGTGCCGGCACCGCCTGCTGCCAGGCGGAAAACTCGATGGCCGCGCCATGCGCGTCGCCATGCACCCGCATGTCCAGCACCGCGCTGCGGGCATCTTCCGGCAGCGCCTGCCAGGCCCGCAGGCCTTCCAGCAGCGTGACCGAAGCCGGGTTCAGCGCATAAGCCCGCACGTCCGGACGCCGCTCGCTGGCTTCTGCCGGCGGTTTGGCCTGCAGCGCCACGCGCAGGCCCTGGCGGGCCAAAGTCAGCGCCATGGCACGGCTGACAATGCCGGAACCCAGGATGCGCACGTCGAAAGCGGTCATGTCGTCATTGTAGGGACGCCCTAAAATCCATTTCTTGACAGTGCCGCGACGGTTTTCTTTCAGCGACGAACGGAAATTCCGCAGCCTGCCCAGGCCCCAAAAGGGCTGTTTCGCCATCTGGCCGCCAGCAGGCCTGTTCCCCTCCCTCTCCGAAAGTCCCCCATGAGCCTGAAGTGCGGCATCGTCGGCCTGCCCAATGTTGGCAAGTCCACCCTTTTCAATGCCCTGACCAAGGCCGGCATCGCTGCCGAGAACTACCCCTTCTGCACCATCGAGCCCAATGTGGGCGTGGTGGAGCTGCCGGACCCACGGCTGCAGGCGCTGGCCGAGATCGTCAAGCCCGAGCGCATCCTGCCGGCCATCGTCGAGTTCGTCGACATTGCGGGCCTGGTGGCCGGCGCCAGCAAGGGCGAAGGCCTGGGCAACCAGTTCCTCAGCCACATCCGCGAGACGGACGCCATCGTCAACGTGGTGCGCTGCTTCGAAGACGAGAACGTGATCCACGTCAACGGCAAGGTCGATCCGATCTCCGACATCGAGGTCATCCAGACCGAGCTGTGCCTGGCCGATCTGGGCACGGTCGAGAAGAGCCTGCACCGCTACAACAAGAACGCCCGCTCGGGCGACAAGGAAGCCGCGGCACTGGTCAAGATCCTGGAGAAGTGCCAGGCCGCGCTGGACCAGGCCCAGCCGGTGCGCGCCATTCCTTTCAGCAAGGAAGAGTGGGTGCTGGTCAAGCCGCTGTGCCTGATCACCGCCAAGCCGGCGATGTTCGTCGGCAACGTGGATGAATCCGGCTTCGAGAACAACCCCTTCCTGGACCGCCTGAAGGAATACGCCGCCAAGCAGAACGCCCCGGTCGTCGCGATCTGCGCCAAGACCGAGGCGGAGCTGTCGGAAATGGAAGACGAGGACCGCGCGCTGTTCCTGGCCGAGATGGGCCAGGACGAACCGGGCCTGAACCGGCTGATCCGCGCGGCGTTCAAGCTGCTGGGCCTGCAGACCTATTTCACCGCCGGCGTGAAGGAAGTGCGCGCCTGGACCATCCACATCGGCGACACCGCGCCGCAGGCGGCAGGCGTGATCCACACCGACTTCGAACGCGGCTTCATCCGCGCCCAGACCATCGCCTATGACGACTACGTCAAGTTCAAGGGCGAACAAGGCTCGAAGGACGCCGGCAAGATGCGGGCCGAAGGCAAGGAATACGTCGTCAAGGACGGCGACGTGCTGAACTTCCTGTTCAACGTCTGAGATAGATCCAAGGACCGGCGGCTCGAACCGCCGGCCGCCCGCAACGACCATCGCCCACGATGGCAGCGGGCAGCAAAGCCAGTTTTTCAAGAGGGAGGAACCCATGTACACCACCACCACCACGCCGTGGCAGCGCCTGCTGCCTGCCCTGCTGCTGTCGGCAGCGGCTTTTACGGCCCATGCTCAGGACAAGCCTGCCGAATCTGCCCGCGCGACCGAGGCCGCCCAGGCCTGGAGCGAAGCCCGCGGCGTCGCCAAGGCCGGCCCGCAGGACATCGCGCTGGCCGGCCAGGCCACGCTGCACCTGCCTGCCGGCGAGGTCTTCATTCCGCAGCCGCAAGCCGCCAGGGTCATGCGGGCCATGGGCAACCCGGGCGAATACTCGGACCTGCAAGGCCTGGTCTTCCCCAAGGGCGAAGGCGACTGGTTTGCCACGCTGCGCTACGAGGCCTCGGGCTACGTGAAGGACGGCGACGCCAAGGAGTGGAAGGCCGATGAGCTGCTGCAGTCCTACCGCGAAGGCACCGAAGCCAGCAACCAGGAGCGTGTGAAGCTGGGCGTGCCGGCGATGGAGATCACCGGCTGGGCCGAGCCGCCGAAGTACGACGAGGGCACGCACCGCCTGGTCTGGGCCATGGCCTCGCGCAGCAAGGATGCGCCGGCGGGCGACGAACCCGGCGTCAACTACAACACCTATGCGCTGGGCCGCGAGGGCTACATCAGCCTGAACCTGGTGACCGCGCTGAAGTCCCTGCCAACCGACAAGGTCGAAGCGCAACGCCTGCTGGGCGCGCTGGACTTCAACGAAGGCAAGCGCTACACAGACTTCAACAGCAGCACCGACAAGGTGGCCGAATACGGCCTGGCGGCGCTGGTGCTGGGCGTAGGCGCGAAGAAGCTGGGGCTGCTGGCGCTGGCATTTGCATTCGTGGCCAAGTTCGCCAAGCTGTTCTTCATCGGCGCGCTGGCCTTTGGTGGCGGCATCATGAAGTTCTTCCGCCGCAACAAGGGCCCTGCAGCCTGAAGCCACGGCGGAGCCGACCATGATCAAGCTGCTGTTCCTGCTGTTCTCAGGCCTGAAGTTCGGCAAGCTGCTGGCCACCGGCGGCACGATGCTGCTGTCCTTGGTGCTTTATGCCTGGGTCTACGGCTGGCGCTATGCCGCCGGCTTTGTGGTGCTGCTGTTCGTGCACGAGATGGGCCATTTCTGGGCCGCGCGGCACAAGGGCTTGAACGTCGGCCTGCCGACCTTCATTCCCTTCGTCGGCGCCTGGGTCGAACTGAAGGACCAGCCGCACAACGCCGAGACCGAGGCCTTTGTCGGCCTGGCCGGGCCGCTGCTGGGCACGGTGGGCGCGCTGGTGGCGTATTTCTTCGCTCGCGACGGCCACGACACGCACTGGCTGCTGGCGGTGGCCTACAGCGGGTTCTTCCTGAACCTGTTCAACCTGATCCCGATCTCGCCGTTCGACGGCGGCCGCATCACCGCGGTGCTGTCGCCGCGCATCTGGCTGCTGGGCGTGCCGGTGCTGGTCGCGCTGTTCCTGTGGCGGCCGAGCCCGCTGCTCATCCTGATGGCCTTGCTCGCAGCGCCGCAGGCATGGAAGGCTTGGAAGTACGACCCGAACAGCGCCGAGGCCAATGGCTACTACGCCGTGTCCACCGCGGTGAAGCTGGAATACGGCTTTTGCTACCTGGCACTGGCGGGTTTCCTGGCCGTCATGGCGCACGATGTGCACGAGATGCTCGCGCACGTCGCGGGCTGAAAGACTGGGGAAGGCGGCCGGCCTCCGTCGAAACCGGCGGCTTCCCCCACCCTCACAGGCTCACTCGGAGGCCGTTTTCTTCAGCCGCACGATCACGCCGCGGATGGTGTACGGCGAGGTCTTCTTCTTTTCCCACAGCGCGAAGGCTTTGCCGTCGGCCGAGACCAGCGGCACGTGCATGATGTCGTAGGCGCTGTTGCTGTAGCCCCGCGCTGCCAGGTAGTCCTTGGCGGTCTGCATGCCGGCTTTCTGGGTCCAGATGAAACCGCTGGACACGGGGCTGAAGTACAGCCGGCACATGCCGGTGACGATCTTGCCGTCATCGGTCAACGCGGCGGCGCTGGCCATGCCGCCCATCGTGGTGCCAGGGCACACGCCCAGGATCTCGCTCTTCCAGGTCTGCTTCTTCTCGCTCCAGTGCCACAGCGCGGCCGAGTTGAAGAAGGTGTTGGTGTCCAGGCTCTGGCCGGCCACCATCGTGCCGGCGGCGTTGACCGCTTCGGCGGTGCCTGGCAGGTCGTCCGCGGCGCCCATCACGGTCTTGCTGCCATGCGACCAGATCAGCGTGCGCCAGGTGCCACTGGTCGGGCTTTCCTCCCAGCCCACCAGCACGGTGCCGTCCTGGTTGATGGCGTTGATGCGCGACGAGCCGCCGTCGGTGGGCAGGCCCACCATGCCGCTGGCGTCGGTGTAGAAACCGTGCGCCTTGCCGCTGGTCAGCCAGTACAGGCCGCCGATGGTCTTGCCGTCCCCGGAGATGGACCAGACCGAGCTGTCGGTGGCGTCCATCACCGCACCGTCGGCCGGCAGCGGCTGGATCGTGGACCAGCCCTTTTTGCGGGTCCAGCGGCCGGCGGTGCCGTAGGTGCCGTCGTCCGACAGGATCATCGACGCGACGACCTTGCCGTCGCCCGAGATCACCGGATGGCCGCCAGACACGCCCAGCACGTCCAGCACGCTGCGTCCCAGGCGCTCGGTGGTGCCGGTCTTGTGCGACCACAGGAAGGTCTCGTAGTTGTCCAGCATGCGGCCAGTGGCGAACTTGGTGTCGGCCGACAGGCCTTCCAGGTAGCAGTTGCTGCACACCTCTTGCGCCACCGCCTCCTGCGCCTGCACAGCCAGGGGCGCCAGGGTGGCGAAGAAAGCAACCAGGCCTGCACCCAGCATGAACTTGCGTGTATTCATCTCTCACACCTTCCAAAGACAAGACAAGCCGGCACCACGCCAGCTCCAACCGTGTTCTGCCGCCCGGTGAACCACCGGATGCAGCGCCGAATCAATGTAGCGAAGTGACCAAATTTCTACAAGAGTTCTCTCAGAGAATTCCCTGCAAGCGGCATTTCCTTTCTAGGGGGATCACCCGTGGCTGTGCGCACAGAGCGCCTTCGCACCTTGTCTGCCCGCAGGGGAAACCAGGCGCGAATGCGACCGGCTGCAAGACCTCCTTCGCCGGCCCCGATGCGAGAATTGCCAGCTGTTTTGCAGGGGAGCACAACCAGATGGAGCTTGAGTCGTTGCTGGCGCCGGTGTCGCCGGCCCAACCGGGTGGCGTGGACATGTCGCTGTCCGCCGAGGTGGACGCCATCCAGGACATGCGGCGCGAGGACGACCCGACGCTGGACCAGGGCGAGTGGGTCGCGACGCTGAAGGTGGCCGACTGGCCCGGCGTGGCCCGTGCCAGCGAGGCGCTGCTGCGCGAGCGCAGCAAGGACTTGCGCGTGGCTGGCTGGCTGACCGAGGCGTTGGCCCGCGTGCACGGTTTCCAGGGCCTGGCCGATGGGCTGGCGCTGTGCGCCGGCCTGCTGGACCGGCACTGGGCGCACCTGCATCCGCTGCCTGATGACGGCGACCAGGAAGAACGCATCGGCAACCTGGGCTGGCTCAGCGGCCAGGTGCAGGCACTGTCGCGCCAGATCGTGCTGGTGCCGCGAGGCGCCAAGGGCTACAGCCTGGCCGAGATCGAATCCGCGAGGGCTCGTCGCCTGGCCGGAGAGTCGGACAGCGCAGCATCCCCCTCCTCAGGCGCCGGCAAGGCTGGCGAGCCTCCGTTGACACTGGAACTGGTGCAACGCACGCTGAGCGGTGCCGGGTTGCGGGCGTACGAAGCCCAGGTGGCACAGGTGGAACGCGCGCGCAGCGCCTGGCAGGCGCTGGAGCGCGCCGTGGACGCCCGCCTG
>NZ_VIDT01000350.1 GCF_006519715.1 Ideonella azotifigens | reverse complement strand
CGCGCGCGCCGTCCCCGCTGTCCAGTTGCGCCAGGCCTTGCAGTCCCTGGCCGCGGGTGGGCGCCGTGTCCAGGCCCAGCAATTCGCCCAGCGCGCGGTTGGCATATTGCACCCGCCCCAGTGCGTCCAGGCCCAGCAGGCCTTCGCGCAGCGAGCCCAGCATGGCCGAGCGCTCCTGCAGGCTGCCGCGCAGCTGCTCCTCGGCATGCTGGCGGCGCTGCATCTCCAGTACCCGGGCATGGTGGTAGCGCTCGATGCCGCGCGCCAGCACCACGATCTCGTCGCGCGTGTTGGCGGGTTGCGGCGTGGGCTGCAGCCTGGCCTGCAGGTCGTCAACGCGCAGGTTGCGCAGCTGCCGCACCAGGGCCGACAGGCGTGAGATCACCAGCCGGTGCATTAGCAGCAGCAGGCTGACCGCCACCGCCAGCACCTTCAGCAGTTCCAGCGGCAGCCGGTCGACAGCACGGCGCTGGATCTCGGCGTTGACGTCGGCGTCCGACTCCTGCACGGTCAACAGGCCAATGGATTGGGAGCGCAGCGGCATCGACAGTGCCAGCTCGCGGCTGCGCAGCCCCGGGCCTGGGCCCGCACCCGCACGCCAGGCCTGCGACTGCAGTTCGCCGCGTTCGTTGCGCACCTCGGCATGCACGATGCTGCCGTCCTTCACCAGGCCCTGCGTCATGCGCTGCAGCGCCGCCAGGTCGTAGTTCCACAAGGCATTGGCCATCGGGTCCGCGCTCAGCGCCACCGCGGCGTCGGCCCGGGCCTGGGCCTCGCGGGTCAGCAGGTTGCGCTCGTGCCAGAGCTCGAAGCCGCCGATCAGCAGGAAGATCAGCAGCGATGCGGCGGCCACCGCCAGCAGCATGCGCGTGACCAGTGAGGAAGACATCCTGTACAAGCGTGTGGACCTTCAGCGAACACCCGCGGCTCGCCGGCCCGGTCGGTGCAGGCGCGGTGGCGGCTGCAATCCTGGATGGTAATCGCCCGCCGGAAGTGCCTCGGTATTGCCGGGGCTTGCGTTGGCGCAGGTCTTCAGGGCAGACGCCAGCCAGGCCGGCCTGTCGGGCAGCTTACACTCCACGCCCGGTATTTCATTGCGGTGTGCGGTTTCGCCATCGCCTGCTTCGATGGACATTGCGACCTCCCTGCTTGCCGTGGCCGTGGCGTATGCCATCGGTTCCTTGTCGTTTGCAGTCATCGTCAGCCGCTTCATGGGGCTGGACGATCCACGCTCCTACGGCTCGGGCAATCCGGGTGCCACCAACGTGCTGCGCTCCGGCAACAAGGTCGCCGCGCTGCTGACGCTGGCCTTCGACGCGCTCAAGGGCTATGTGCCGGTGGTGCTGGCCATGCTGCTGGCACCTCGCTTCGGCTGGGGCGAACTGACCATCGGCCTGGTGGGCCTGGCGGCCTTCATCGGCCACCTGTGGCCGGTGTTCTTCCGCTTCCAGGGTGGCAAGGGCGTGGCCACCGCGGCCGGGGTGCTGATGGCGCTGAACCCCTGGCTGGGCCTGGCAACGCTGGGCACCTGGGTCATCGTCGCGGTTTTCACGCGTTATTCGTCGCTGGCGGCCATCGTCTCCGCAGCTTTTGCGCCGTTCTACCAGATGCTGATCTGGGAGGTCTCGCCGCTGCTGCTGGCCATCACCGTGATGAGCCTGCTGTTGATCTGGCGCCATGGCGCCAACATCCGCAAACTGATGAACGGGACCGAATCCAGGCTGGGCCAGAAGGCGAGCGCGGCGACCGCTGCTGCGGCCACCGGGAAGAAGCCCGCGCATCCTCGTCCGCACTCGCACACCAAAGGAAAGCACTGAAATGATCCAACGCTACGAAGTCGGCGCCCGCATGTCCGAGATGGCCGTGCACAACGGCGTTTGCTACCTCGCCGGTCAGGTGGCCGAAGACGGCTCGCAGGACATTGGGGGCCAGACCCGGCAAGTGCTGGCAGCCATCGACGCGCTGCTGGTGAAGGCCGGCACCGACAAGACCAAGATCCTGCGCGCGCAGATCTTCCTGGCCGACCTGGCCGACTTCCCCGGCATGAACGCCGTCTGGGACGCCTGGGTGGTCGCCGGCAACACGCCGCCGCGTGCCACCGTGCAGGCCGCACTGGCCAAGCCGGAGTGGAAGATCGAGATCGTGGTGACCGCTGCGCTCTGAGCTGCGGGTCTCTCGACCATGAAAAAAGGCCTGGGTTCTCCAGGCCTTTTCCATTTCAGCGCCTCACTCGGGCGCGTGACAGACGGCTTCGATGTTGTGCCCGTCCGGGTCGCGCACAAACGCACCGTAGTAGTTCGGGTGGTAGTGCGCGCGGACGCCGGGGGGCCCGTTGTCGGTCCCGCCCGCAGCCATCGCTTCACGGTAGAACGCGTCGACGATGGCGCGCGAGGCCACGCGGAAGGCAATGTGGATCGCCGGCACATTCGGCGTACCTTCGGCGATCCAGAAGTCCGGTTTCGGCGGCTCGCCGAAACCCGCCACCCGGGTGCCCACCAGCTCGGCCGGCATCTCCGCTAGCAGCTGGTAACCCATGGCGCCCAGCGCCTTCTCGTAGAACGCCTTGCTGCGGCCGTAGTCACTGACGCTGACGCCGGTGTGGTCGATCATGTTGGTTTGCTTCCCTGTGTGAATGGATGAGGGCGTGGCACTGGCGGGCTGGGCCCGTCTCGCCTACTCCAGCGAGGCGAGGAAGGGTTCCTTGCAACCGCCGAGCTTGAGGTATTCCTTGGTGATCTTGCGTGGATAGACCTTGCGGCCCAGGAACATCGCCACGATCAGGCTCACCAGTCCCCAAGACAGCATGCCGATGCCAGGCAGTTGCTGGCCACGCGCGAGCAGGCCCACGCCCAGGCACAGTGCGACCAACGCGATGGCCATGGCCACCCCCACGCGCCGCTTGCGGCGGCTGGCATGGGCCTCGCAAAGCCCAGGCGACACCACAAACGACTTCCTGGCCAGCAAGCCGACGACCAAGTAGATCAGGATGTTCAGCGGGATCAGCAGATACAGCCACGGGCTGTGCCAATACAGCTTCTTCGACTTGACCGGCGTTTGCGCGGCCGAGTTGCAAATGATGCAACGTTGGGGAAGGTCGAAACCGACCGGCACGATGACCGATTTGCCTTTGCGGACGCAATCGGTGGTTTTGCGCTCGGTCTCTATCGTCGGGGGCGCAAATGGATTGAACTGGGGTTCTTGCATGGCAGCTGTCTTCTGGATTTGACCAACGCAGGCCTCCTCCTGAAATCCCTGAGGCCAGCGACTGTGGCCGTTGCAAGGTAGGCACTGGCCGCGGCGGATTCTGCCGCCACCCCAACCAAGCGCCAAGCATGCTGCGGCAGCGGCCGGCAGGGTGGCGTCTACAACCCCAGCTTCGCCGCGTCCCCGCGCCCCTCGCGCACGATGACGGGTTCGTCGCCGCTGAGGTCGATCACCGTGGTTGGCTGCAGCGGGCAGGCGCCGGCGTCCACCACCGCCTGCAGCTGTTTCTCGAAGCGCGCGCGGATTTCGGCCGGTTCGTTCAGCGCTTCGGTTTCGCCGGGCGGGATGAAGGTGGTGGCCAGCAGCGGTTGGCCGAATTCGGCCAGCAGGGCTTGCAGCACCGTGTGCTCGGGCACGCGCAGGCCGATGGTGCGGCGGGACGGGTGCGAGACCCGGCGCGGCACTTCCTTGGTGGCTTCCAGGATGAAGGTGAACGGGCCTGGCGTGGCCAGCTTCAGCAGGCGGTACTGGCGGTTGTCCACGCGGGCGTAATTGGCGAGTTCGGACAGGTCGCGGCAGAGCAGCGTCAGGTGGTGCCTGTCGTCGACCTGGCGGATGCTGCGCAGGCGCTCGGCGGCGGCCTTGTCGTCCAGGTGGCAGACGAGGGCGTAGCTGGAATCGGTGGGCACGGCGGCCACGCCGCCGGCATGCAGCAGCTGAGCAGCCTGCTTCAGCAGGCGCAGCTGCGGGTTCTGCGGGTGGACCTCGAAGTACTGGGCCATGCCGATATTCTCGCAGCGCCGGACGGCCCTTTTGACGGTGTCGTCAATGCCATCCACATACCGATGTGGGTGTGTGGCCTGGCGGGCCGGGCCAACTCAAGCCGCGGCCATCGGGTCCGCTTGATGGGCTGCCAGGCGCGGCGCCCAGAGCGACCAGATCGGCGTGACCTTGCCTGGCAGGTCCGGCAGCGTACCGAGTGGCACGCGGCTCTCGCCGGGCGCGTGGAAGTCGCTGCCGCGCGAGGCCAGCAGGTCGAACTCCAGCGCCATGTCGGCGTATTTCACGACCTCATCCGGGAAATGGCTGCCGCAGGTCACTTCCACGCCGCGGCCACCATGGGCCTGGAACTCGCCGAACAGCGCGAACTCCTCGGTCGGCGAGAAGCGGTAGCGGGCGGGATGGGCGATGGCGGTCACACCGCCGGCTTCCTTGACCCAGCGCACGGCCTCGCCCAGTCCCGCCCAGCGGTGCTCGACAAAGCCTGGCTTGCCTTCCTTCAGGTAGCGCGAGAAAACTTCCTGGATCGAGCTGCAATGCCCGTTGTCGACCAGGAAACGGGCGAAGTGGGTGCGCGAGACCAGCTCGGGGTTGGCCGCGTATTTGATCGCGCCTTCGTAGGCGCCCGGAATGCCGGCGCGGGCCAGGCTTTCGCCCATGTCGCGGGCGCGCTGGTGGCGGCCGGCACGCAATTCGGTCAGGCCCTGGACCAGGCTGGGGTGGTGTTCGTCGAAATCGAAACCGAGCACGTGCACGGTTTCGCCAGCAAAGGTGACCGAGATCTCGACGCCGGTGACGTAGGCCATGCCCAGGGCCTCCGCAGCGGCCCTGGCTTCGGCCTGGCCAGCGAGTTCGTCGTGGTCGGTCAGGGACCACAGCGCCACGCCACCCTGGTGGGCGCGCTGGGCGAGTTCGCTGGGGGAGAGGCTGCCGTCCGAAAAAATGGAATGGCAGTGCAGGTCGGCGTTCAGTAGGTGCACTGCAGCATTCTAAAAAACTCCGCCGCCCGTCTGCGGCGTCAGGGTCAATTCCGGCTGCTCATTTCGGGGCTTCGGCGGTGTAAATGCACGCGCCTTCGGTGCTGCGCATCGCCTGCACCAGGTCGGTCCGGCCAATGTCCTGCCAGTAGGGCTGCGCCAGGTCCACCACGGCCACCGGCAGCGGCAGCTGGATCTTGGCCTCCAGCAGTTGGCTCCACTGCGCCGGGTCCGGCTGCAGCAGCGCGTGCGAGCGCTCGATGACCATCAGGTACAGGCTCCAGCCGCGCACCTGCGGGCTGGTCTTGCGCAGCAGCCAGGCCTTGCCTACGGCCGGCTCGGACTTCAGCAGCGCCAGCGTGTCGGCCAGCACGCGGGCGCTGAGGCGGGTGTGCAACTGGGCCGCGGTGCTGGGCAGCGTGCCGGTGTGGCGGCTGCGCAGGCCGGTGGGTGCGACTTCCAGCTGCTGTTCGCCCTGGAAGCTGCGCAACACCTTCTCGGCCCGCTCGGCCTCCAGCGCCAGCTCGCGCAGGCGGGCGCGCACAGGCTTCAGTGCCTCGAAATCCTCGCGCTGTTCCAGCACCATTTCCAGCCGCTGCGCGGCCGGCAGCCGCCAGTGGGGGTCTGCCGCCAGGGCCTGCGTGTACTGCAGGCTTTCGCGGCCTTCGTTGGCCAGGCTTTGCAGCAGCTCGATGGCTTCGGCTTGACTCGGTGTCGGGTCCGGCCGCCTGCCGCGCGGCTGCACGGCAGGTCCATGGTCCAGCAGCGCACAGGCCAGCAGGTAGCGGGCCTCGCCAATCGCGTGGTGGCGGGCCATCGTCAGCCGCAGTGGCGCCAGCGCG
>NZ_VIDT01000035.1 GCF_006519715.1 Ideonella azotifigens | reverse complement strand
ACGGGCCGGCAGCGCCAATTGCCGCGGCATGGCCAGCAGCAGCGCAATGGGCACGGTGCTGGCCAGCACGCCGACGAGCCAGAGCTGCCGCCTGCGGTTCACCGGATACCCGCGCACCTGCCCGTGAACCGACACCCGGTGGCCCAGCGCGATCAGCTCGGCATAACGCTTGAGCAACGCGAGGCCGAAGAAATAGACGGCGCAGCAGGCCAGCAGCCCGGGCGCGGGCGCCGCCCCGATGGCCAGCGCACCGGCCAGCAGTCGCAGGCTGTAGCCCAGGCCCAGCACCGCCGCATCCAGGTAGGCAAGGTGCTTCAGCCACATCGAGTAGGCCACCATCAGCAGCGTGTAGCCAGCCAGCACCCAGGGCAGCGGCGATGCCGAAGCCACCGCCAGCCCCAGCGCCAGGCCCCACAACACGGGCACCAGCAGCAGGCCATGCAGCAGCGGCACGCGCCCCGACGCCAACGCCCGCTGGCGCTTGTGAGGGTGTGCGCGGTCTGCCTGCAGGTCGAACAGGTCGTTCAGCAGATAGACACCCGAGGCGGACAGGCTGAACGCCACAAAGGCCAGCAGCGCCTTGCCCATCATGGCGCCGGCAAGGGCGGGCAAGACCAGCAGCGGCAGCAGCACCAGCAGGTTCTTCAGCCAGTGGCTGATGCGCATGGCATGCAGGTAGTCGCCGATGCCGGGTCGGCCATCGGCAAAGGTCTGCTCGATCTCGGCCACGCGTGCGGCCCGCACCCGGCATCGATGCGATGGCCGCACCAGCAGCGCCCGGCGAGCCTGCGCCCAGACCGGCAGGTCCTGGTCGCTGTCGCCCAGGTAGTCAAACCCACGCGGGCCAAATTCGGCGACGAGCCGGTCGCGCTTTCGCTCTGCCGACAGATTGGTCTGGCCGTTGCTCGCCAGCACCTGGTCGAACAGGCCGAACCGGCGCGCCGCCGCCGTTGCCACCCGCTCGTCTGCCGCCGTGGCCAGCACCAGCCGCCGGCCCTGCCGCCTTTGGGCCTGCAGGTGGGCCAGCACGTCTTCGTCGACCGGCATGGTGCTGATGTCGATCTCGGCGGCTCGCGCCAAGCGCTGCTTGAAGCCGGCACGCCCACCCAGCAGCCAGGCCGGCAAGGCGAGCAGCTGAAGCGGCTTCTGGCGCGCCAGACCAAACAGCGATTCGATCAGGGTGTCGGTGCGCAGCAGCGTGCCGTCGAGGTCGACCACCAGCGGTATCTGGGGTTCGAAGCGAGGCGCGGGCTTCGCGGGCCGACGAATTGCAGTGATGTTCATCGGGACCTCAAAACAGCCACTTGGCCAACGCCAGGGCGCCGTGCTTCCAGGGCAGCCGGTGGGTGATGCCGCTGCGGCCATGGAACTCGCTGCGGTGCGCCACGTACCAGTCGTAGTTGCGCTGCAGGGCCTCGCGGTTTGAATGGCGCGGCACGAATCCCAGCCGGGATCGCAGGCGCGCGATCGAGACCTCGCTGTCGCGGTCCGCAGTGTCGTAGATCCAGCGGTACAGCGGTGACAGCTTCAGGGTTTCGAGCAGCTGCAGGATCAGCACCGCCGGGCGCGCCGGCAGCGAGACCACCTGCCGGCCATGTCCGGCCCGGTCGAGCACGGCCTGGAAGTTTTCGCGCATCGTGCCGTAGGCCGCCGCGCCAACATTGAAGACCTCGTCGACGGTCTCCCGTTCGCCCGTCAGGCACAGCTCGATCACGTCGACCAGGTCCGCAACATCCAGAAGCTGGTAGAGGTTGTCACCCCGGCCAAGGACCGGAAAGGACCGCCCTTCCCAGGCCCACTCGTAGAGCAGCTCGAAAGCGCCCAGGCGCTCGGGGCCGACAAAGCTCTTGGGGCGCAGCACCGGCACGCACAGGCCCCGCTGGCGGAACCGCTCACAGCAGCCTTCGGCGTCGATCTTCGCCTGGCCATAAGGCCCGACACCCGTGAGTGCGTCAGTCTCGACGATAGGGTGATGATCGGGAATGCCATAGACCGAGGTCGAGGAGATGAACACGAAGCGCTGCACGCCCCATCGCTCCGCCGCTTCGAGCAGGATCCGGGTGCCGTCGACGTCGGTGGAGAAGATGTCTTCTTCGCTGGCCAGCGGCAAGGCCGCAGCGCAATGCACCACGACGCTGACCTTGCGCATGCAGCGGTCCACCGCATCGACATCGCGGATGTCACCCAGCACCGCATCGACCCGGTTGCGCTCGGGATGGTCGAACGGCGCGATGTCCAACACCCGGGTGGGCACCCCTCTGGCGAGCAGGCTCCTGACCAGGTTGATGCCGAGGAAGCCGGCACCGCCGGTGACGAGGCATAGGCCGGTCGGCATGCGTTGGTGGGGGATGTTCATCGTTGTGGTCATGAGCCGCCATCCTCCAGCCTCGGCGTTCGTGCAACATTGATCAGCCGCAAGCACTTGCCTTAGCCAGTGGGCGCCGATGCGCGGCAGGGCTCGTCGAGTGGTCCGCTTGAGCGCGCTCAACTCCCGCATCCACCTCGCTGGCTATGGTGGACGCAAGCCATCACCGAGGAGCCAGCGATGAGCACGACCGAGGCGACGAATTCCATCGTTCCTGCTGTCGCCGTCCAGGAGATGCATGCAGGCGGCCTGGCCGCGGGACTTACACGCCCCGGCTCGCGGCAATGTGATGGCCTCGTCGATTGCGCGCAGAAGCAGCCGCAAGCACGGCCATGAGAGTCTTGCTGGTCGACGACTCGATGGCGATTCAGCAAAGCCTGACCCGCCTGCTCGCCTCGGTGCCCGGCCTGGAGGTCATCGGCTGCGCCGCCACCAGCGAGGACGCACTGTCGCTGATCGCCACCGCCAGGCCGGATGTGGTGGTGCTGGATGTTGATCTGGGGCCTGGGGGCCGCGGCATGGACGTGCTGCGCCAGGCCAGCCAAAACCATCCCGCGGTGAAGTTCATGATGCTTTCGAACTATGGCTGGCAGGCCATGCGAACAGGCTTCATGGACGCTGGTGCCGAGGCCTATTTCGACAAGGGCAGCCAATTCATGCAGGCGCGGGCCTGGCTCGCGGACCAGGCCACCAAATGATCCGGCGCGGGACGGGACGGGCCCGCCCGATCCGGGTGCACGCCCTCCCCCTTGTCGCTCAATGGTGGCGCAGCAGCAGATAGGACATCGCTCGATCAGGCGAGCAAAGCAGCCGCATTTGCACCTTGGTGGGTCTCATGCGCCAGGTCAGCACATAGTCGATGGTGGCATCGAGCGCCATGCAATCGGCCCAGGCATCCTGGAAGCGCTGGGCAATCAGGTAGTTGTTCATGCACTGCGCGACATCGGTGAACAACGCTCGGCCAATGACGTTCTTCGGCCGCAGCCCGCTGAAGCTCGATTCGCACGCGTTGTAGCGACGGATCACGCCCGTGGCGTCGAAGCCGATGACACCAAAGCGCAGGCGATCCAGCGCCTCGTCGCCCAGCCATTCGACGCGCCTCAGCGCGTCAGCACAATCAAGGTTCAATTGCGAGTCAAGCGTTTGCATCGTGAAGGCGTGTCGTTGGCAGATGAAGAAACCACGGCGCAGCAGCAGGACTGGCTGCCTCGTCAAGCGCCAAGTTAAGCGACACCGAGGAGGGCGCCATTGACGACCCTCAATGCGGCGTCATGGCCGAACACGTAACTTGCGATCAAGCCTCTCTGCAGGACCAACCTGCCATGCACCTCGCAAACCCAGCCACCTCGTTTCCCCCATGCGACCTGGGCGGGCTGCGCCCGGTCCTCCAGCAACTGCCGGGGCCGCTGCTGCTCATCCGGGAGCAGCGCATCGCGTTTGCCAATGAGCCTGCACTGTGCCTGCTCGGCAGCGAAGCCTCGGCGCTGCTGGGAAGGTCGCCGCTGGAACTGTTCCACCCCGGCTCGATCGAGCTGGCAAGGACACGCCTGGCGACTGCGAAGTCAAAAGCTGACGCGGCGGTCATGCCGGCGATGGAGGAAAGCATCCTGCGCGCCGACGGCAGCACCCGCTGCGTGCAGACCAGCGTGGCCTTTGGGGTCGAGTCCGGCGAACCCGTCCAGCTGATCTTCATGCATGACGTCACCGACCTGCGCTGGGCGCAGTCCGAACTGCTGAAGTCGCAGGCGGAACTGCGGCAGGTTGCCGCGGCACGCGAAGCGGCGCAGGAATTCGACCGCCAGCGCATCGGGCGGCTGCTTCATGACGAACTGCTGCAGCCGCTGGCCGCAATGCGCATGGAAGCCGGGGCGATCGACCCGCACGCCAGTGCGCAAAGTGCCGCGCCGATGCTGGCGCGGTTGAGCGAACTGGCGCTAGCGGCCATCGACACCACGCGCGGCATCATCGACGACCTGCATCCGCCCATGCTCGACGAACTGGGCCTGTCGGCTGCGCTGGAAGCATTGCTGGCGCGCTTCGCCCAACGCACCCAACTTCGCTGCAGGCTGCTGGGGCCCAGCGTCGGGGTTGCAGAGAGTGCGACCGAACAGGCCGCCAGCCTCTGCCTGTACCGCGTGGCGCAGGAGGCGCTGGCCAACATCGCGGAACATGCGAGAGCCGGCCGGGTCGAGGTGCGTCTGGCAAGGCGCAGGGGCCGCCTGGCGCTTCGCGTTCACGATGACGGAATCGGCATGCGCAGCGCCGATCAACGCCCGAGCGGCGCTTCCGGCCTGCTGGACATGCGCGAGCGCCTGATGCAACTGGGCGGCGGCCTGGAAATCTCCGGCCGCTCCAAACGGGGCACGACCATCGAAGCGTCCATCCCGATTGTCGATCACCGGTCGCGTGCCGGCCATGTTCCGGCCATACTGGGCCAAGAGGATGCCTATGACAGCCTGCTGAGCTTCCTGTACCGTGCACCCGTGGGCCTGCTGAAAGCCGGCACGGACGGTCACATCGAGATGCTGAACCCGATGGCCGCGCAGATGCTGCTGCCGCTGGCCCCGCAAGCCGGCCTGGAAAACCTCTTCGAGGTGCTGCACCTCGCGGTACCAGGCCTGCGCTCGATGGCCACCCGGCAGCCCCTGCCCTCCGGGGTCATCTGCGAGTCGCTGCGTTTCGAGGTGCCTGCAGGGCCACGGCATCCGCCGCGCGCCCTTTCGCTCAGCCTGCTCAAGCAGCACGGCGCAAGCCTGATGGCGATGATCACCGACGCCGCCCCTGGCACGCCGGCCGCCTGAAGCGCGGGCCTGCGAGTCGGTTCGGCCGATTCCTAAGCATTGTTCGGAATCCTTCCCGGCCTTGTTGGCCGTGGCGCCGATGGGTGCTTGCAGCCCCGGCCGATTGCCGCGAACCAGGTTTCGCGAGACCCTGAAGGCAGGGCCCTTCAAGTTCGAGCGGGCCTGACCACGGAGGCCCAGACATGACAGTCAACCACTCGATTCACATCCAAGCGGCAGTTGCAGGCGCTTGGCGAAGCCTGGGAAACGACCTGGCGCCCATCGCGGAGAAGGGCCGGTTGGGAGACCTGATCGGGACCTTGGTCGGCCACGCGAGCACGGTTCGAACAGCCGACGAGACCGTGCCAGTCGCCTTGTGGCGGCTGCGCGAGCACGCGACGCTGCTGCACGAGGGCGGGCCGGCCCAGACCCTGTACATCCTGCGATCAGGCAGCCTGAAGTGCATTCACACCCAGGAAGATGGTTATGAGCAGGTCCTGTCCGTGGCCCTGCCTGGCGACCTGCTGGGTTTCGAAGCCCTGCACAGCGGGCGCCAGCCCGTGGGCGTCGTCGCATTGGAAGATGTCACCGTCTACGCGCTGCCCTTGAACGGCTTGCGGGCCTTGCGCCAGCAATGCCCGGCACTGGACCACGCCATGCAGCTGACCCTCAGCCGGCAACTGGTTCGCGCGGCCAGCACGGCGGAGATGATCGCCGCGGTCGCTTCCGATGTGCGCCTGGCGCGCTTCCTGCTGTGGATGTCCACGCGCATGGCCGAACTGGGCCGCTCACCGTTGCGGATGGTGCTGCGCCTGAGCCGGCGCGACATTGCCAGCCTGCTGGGGGTCGCGCACGAAACCGTCAGCCGCTCGTTCACGACCCTGGCTGACGCAGGCCATGTCACGGTCGACAACCGGGAAGTCGAGATCCTGGACCTGGCCGGCTTGCGGCAGCGGGCCCTCAGCACACGCAAGCAGCTCGACGATGCCGTTCGTCCCTCGCTTGGCTCGATGGTGAGACCCAGCCTGGCATCTGCGCCAACCATGAGCTGGTTGCCCGGGACTGCGGCACGCCCGGCCGCCGTCGCTTGAGCCGAGGCCCGGAACGCGGGGAGCTCCCGCCTTGGCCTGGCCAGGTGCCGCCAGCACATCGGCGCCTGTTGATCGTGAACCTTCCCGCGACGCCGGCCCGCATTCGGGTGTGGGGTTCAACACCGGCGTGCACCTCTCGACCGCCTTGGCGCAAAACATACCTTGCTCTCCTCACTGGCCGTGGCCGGTTTGCGCAGTCTCAAGCCGATTGTCCTCAGGCCAAGAAGCGCAGCTTGAGGTTTCTCAATCACCCGCCCGCTGGCCCGCTTTACGCTTCATGCCATCGATGCCAACTCCTGAACAAGCGAGGGTTGCCATCTGTCTTCCGTCATTCATCAAAGGACATGTCAATGGACGCGATCAACGCATCGGCAACTGCTGTTCAAGAGCGCCTCGCCAACACGCTGCACGGCGTCGTCAGCGAGGCAGAGGCACTTTTGAAGACGGCTCAGCATGGCGGCAGCGAGCAATTCGCTGCCGCACGCGACCAGCTCGAAGCCCGCGTGCGGCGCGCACGGTCGGAGCTTGCCGACCTGGAGGACAGTGCCTTGCGCAAGGCACGCCGCGCGGTTCGCGCCACCGACCGCGCAGTCCAGGACCATCCTTACACGACAGCAGGCCTGTTGGCAGGTGTGGGCCTGTTGATCGGCGTGCTGATCGCCAGGCGCTGAGCACCGAAGGCACCCCGCCTGGCCATGACCAGGCACGTCCGCTCGGAGGCGCATGCGATGTCCAAGCCAAAAGCCAGGTTCCGGATCAAGCCCCTGCCCTCGCCGGGTGGCGTGCGCAGGCTTTGCCCTCCCAATGCCGCCGCTTTGCAGTTGCAATGGCCGGCACCGAAGGATCTGCCGCAGGTGCTCCTTTCGCCAGCGACGCTGTCCGAATCGCCCCCGGCCATCATCCCGATGTCGGAACAGCTGCTGACCCGACTGCGCGAAGCAGGCCTTTGACGTCCGCACCGCTGCACCGCCGGCAACCCCAGGCAGCCCGCGGAGCCGGTGGCTCGCGAATCACTGTGCCACGAGATGCGATCCGTCTGGCACCCGCCCCGGCGCAGAGGCCGACTCTGCCGCGCTAAGCAAGGACACGAAAGCGTTGATCTTGGCGCCGGCCATCTGGCTGTCGATCTCGCGATCGGTGAGTGCCAGCGTGGCCAGCGGAGCACGGCGCAGTTCGCCTTCCAGCGCACCGAACGCCTTCTCTGCGCCAGCCCCCCCCATGGTGCAAAAGAACGCACAGCGGTTCACCGAAACGGCGTGCGCCCGCGCGAACGCCCGCACAGGCGACGACAAGTGCCAACCCCAGACCGGCGTGCCGATCAGCATCAGGTCGAACTGGGCAGGATCCACCGAGACCTTGCCAATTTCGGATTGCAGGCCGAAGGCCGCCTCGCACACGCTGCGCAGGTAGCCCCAAGCGCCCAGGCGGGAACTGGCTTCGGTGATCGGGCACAAAGTGCCACCGAGACGTGTGGCAAGTTGCTCGGCAACGCGCCGGGTGTAGCCGGTACGCGAGAAGTAAACAATGAGCACTTTCATCTTGATCTCCTGTGATTTGCGGCCGCCCGCGACCGCGGGCCGGCCGCCTGCCCGGTGATGCCGATCAGTTCGGCCCAGGCGATGCGGCGGGGGTTTCCTCTTTGAGTCCCTGCACTGGCGTGCGCTGCAGTGATCGACCCTGCGCCGCTTGATCGGGCCGCACCAGCAGGACGGGCACCGGTGAATGGCGCAGGATCTGCTCGGCGTCGCTGCCCAGCAGCAAGCGGTCAAAGCCGCGGCGGCCGTGCGAGCCGAGGACGACGACATCCGCGAGCCAGTTCGTGGCGTCCTCGGCCACGACGGTCCACACCCGTCGTCCGAAGTCGTCCACCAGCAGCGTTTCCACGCTCAAGCCTGCCTCGCGAACGCGCTTGGCAGCCTGATCAAGAATCCAACGGCCCCCTTCGCGCAGGCGACCCACCCAGTCCAGCGTCAAGGCAGGCTCGAAGGCATCGACCATGGACAACTCGTCCACGACGTGGATCAGCCGCAGGCGGCCGTGATTCATGAGCCCCAGCTGGATGGCCTGTTGCAGGCCGCGGTCCGAGGTCTCGCTGCCATCGATCGGCACCAGGATGCTGCGGTACGGCACCCGCGCATTGACGGCGATGGCCGAGGCCGTCTCCGTGACCGAGCGGACCAGCAGCACCGGCACCGGGCTTGCCCGGATCACGGCCTCGGCATCGCTGCCAAGGAGCGCCCGAAGCGCGCCCCGCCGGCCATGGGATCCGATCACGATCAGGTCGCAGGCCAGTTCTCTTGCCTGTTGCAGGATGGCGTCCGAAGCGCGTCCATGTCGCGACTCGTGCAGCCTTGTCTCCACCCGCCGGTCCTTGGCTTCGCACAAGGCACGTGCCTGCGCCAGGATCGCCTCGCCGGATGCGAGAGTCTTGTGGTGAAGCGGCGCAAGGTCCGGGGCCGAAAGATCATCGAGCAGTGGCGCGTCATCCACGACGTGCAGCAGGCACAGCACTGAATCATGGGCTGTTGCCAGCGCCAGTGCTTCCTGCAGCCCGGCCTGGGCCGGCTCACCGCCATCGACGGGCACGAGCATCCGTTGAAACATGGCGACCTCTCTTCGTTGACATGCACAGGCCTGAATGTTCGGCGCGCCCGTGGCCGCCCGGGTTGATCAGACGCAACCGGTTGGCTGGGCCGGAGCAAGGGCAGCCGTGGCAAATCGCTGAGCAGGCTCAATCGGCGACTGCCGAGCCGATCCCACCATGGTCACAGGACAGGCGGTCGCGTCGACAACGCACAGGCCGCCGGCATCCTGCCTCGCACTGTGAAAGGACCATCATGAAAACCGATGCACAACTCAAGGCCGACATCACCACTGAATTGCAGTGGGATCCGGTGATCAACGCCGCCCACGTGGGCGTGGCGGCCAAGGACGGCGTGGTCACGCTGACCGGCCACCTCGAGACCTTTGCCGAGAAGCACGCCATTGAACGCGCGGTGCAGCGCGTGGCTGGCGTCAAGGCGGTGGCCGTCGAGCTCGACGTCAAGCTGGCGCCCGGCCACAAGCGCAGCGACTCCGAGATCGCAGAGGCGGTCGAGTCGGCGTTCAAGTGGAACGTCATGATCCCCGCTGATCGCATCCGCGTGAAGGTGGAAAAGGGCTGGGTCTCGCTGACGGGCGAAGTCGACTGGCAATACCAGCGCAGCGCCGCCGAGCGGGCTGTGCGTGCGCTGATCGGCGTGGTTGGCGTCAGCGACGGCGTCACGATCAAGCCCAGCGTGGCGCCCAGCAACATCACCAACCGCATTCGCGACGCGCTGGCGCGGCATGCCGAACGTGAAGCAAAGAACATCGAGGTCATGGTGAGCGGCGCCAAGGTCACGCTTCGCGGCCGGGTCGACTCATGGGCCGAACGCGCCGCCGCGCAAGGGGCGGCTTGGGCCGCGCCCGGCATCAGCTTGGTTGTCAACGAGCTGACGGTTGGGACACACAGCTGACCTGCCCAGATTCCCAGCAACCGCAACCCCAGGACGCGCCAACATCACCGCGCCGCAGGTTGCCTCTCAGGAGCATCAAAATGAACGACCTACGCATCAACGATCTCTTCGACCTCGACCCCATGGAATCGGCGCTTCGCATGATGCGGCCCTGGCGCTTCGAGGCCGCGGACCAGCTGCCGCAGATACGCCTGGATGTCAGCGAATCCGAAGGCAGCTATCTCGTCAAGGCCGACATTCCGGGCGTGCGCAAGCAGGACATCGACGTTCGCATCGATGGCAACCAGGTCACCATCAGCGCCGAGGTCAAGCAGGACAAGGAGGAGAAGTCCGGCAGCCGCGTCTTGCGCAGCGAGCGGCTTTACGGGTTCGCCAGCCGCACCTTCGCGCTATCGGACGCCGTGGACGACACCCGCTCCGAAGCCAGCTTCGAGAACGGCGTGCTCAAGCTGACCTTGCCCAAGCGCGCACCCATGTCTCAAAAGCGCCTGGCCATTGCCTGAGCAAGCTGCGGGCGTCCCAAGGGATGGGTCGCCCGCTTGATCTTGCGCAAAAGCCGCGCAGAGAAAGTCTGCATCATCAAATGGATGCAAGCTGAACGCCACACCCCGAAGGACCCGAGCAGTGGTACCGCTGTCAGTCAGCGCTCGCCAGAAGGGTCCGACTGGCTGGCATCAGCACCACCAACCGCGACGTCGCCGTTCGTGCGCGACCCGAGCCAGGAAGCGGCGCGCCGGGCCGAACCGCACAGCGTGGAGCAGCGCCTTCGCACGCTGGTGGAACTCGCGCCGATCGCCATCTGGGTCGCCGAAGGTGACCAGGTGACCTTTGCCAATCGCGCCGCAGGCAAGCTGATGGGCACCGCCTCAGGCGCCGATCTGGTCGGGCAGTCGATCTACACCCTGGTGAAAGCCGAAAGCCATGCCCAGCTTCGCGAACAGCTGATGCACGCGCTGCAGCATGAAGGCGAATTCGGCAGGCTGCAAGCGCGCCTGTCCCACCAGGGGAGGGAACGTGAAGTCGAGATCGCACTGACTGCACTGCCCGACCACGAACGCACCACCGTCCAGATGGTGATTTCCGACGTCTCCCAACGCAACCGCGAACTGCGAGAGTCTGAAGGCTCCAGGCAGTTGTCCAGGCGGCTGTCCGCCAACGTGGTGGAAGCCCGCGAAGAGGAGCGGCGCCGGATCGCGCGGGAGCTGCACGACGAGCTCGGGCAGAGCCTCAGCGCCTTGAAGATGGACATTGCGGACTGCGCGCGTTCGGGCGAGTTGCAGGAAGCCAATGGCCATGTGGCCATGCTGCTGGCACGTCTGGACCAGATCGTTCAGTCCGTCCGCCGGATTGCCGCTGACCTGCGGCCACTGATGCTCGACGACCTGGGACTGGGCGATGCCATCGAATGGCTCGCCAACGATTTCTCGAAGCGGCTGGGCATCCCCGTGCATCTGCAGGTGGACGCCATCGAACCGCCGCCATCGGACAAGGTGTCGATTGCCATCTATCGCATGGTGCAAGAGGCGCTGGTGAACGTGGCCCGCCATTCGCAGGCGAGCAAGGTCCAGGTCGCGCTCCATGTCGAAGCGGGCGAGCTTGTGCTGAGCGTGCGTGACGATGGCGTGGGTCTGCCCGATCCGCCTTCCCAGCGCGAAAGCCAGTTCGGCCTGCTGGGCATCCAGGAACGCGCGGACGCGCTAGGCGGACAGCTCGAACTCAACAATGCCGGCAATGGCGGCGCCTGCGTGGTCGTGCGCATGCCGCTCGCCGGAGAAGCGGCCAATCGCAGGACGCCGGGCCAAGCACGCGGCCCCGGCGGCGCCAGGCCATGATTGCCGAGCCGCGCTCGCCGCTGAGCATCCTGATCGTCGACGATCACGCCATCGTGCGCGAGGGACTCAAGCGCATTCTCGAAAGCACCCACACGGCCTGGGGCGTCGCCGAGGCCGATAGCGGCTTCGAAGCATTGGAACTGCTGCGTACCGGTGCGTTCGACATCGCCATCATGGACCTCTCGATGCCTGGCATGAACGGACTGGAACTGCTGCGTCGCGTGCGGGCCGAATTTCCGCGTCTGCGCGTGCTGATGCTCAGCATGCATGCCGAGGAGCAATACGCCATGCGGGCCTTCAAGGCTGGCGCCAACGGCTACGTCACCAAGGACAGCGCCACACGCGAACTTGCGGCAGCAGTCCGCAAGGTGGCTGAAGGCGGCACCTACGTCACCGCCAGCCTCGCCGAGCGGGTCATCACCCAGCTCAACGGCGCGCGCGAACCCCTGCGCCACGAGTGCCTGTCCGACCGGGAGATCGAAGTATTGCGCCGGCTGGTCGCCGGCCATCGCCCGACCGACATTGCCAACGCGTTGCACCTCTCGGTCAAGACCGTCAGCACCCACAAGAGCCGCATCCTTGATCGGCTTCAACTGCCCAACCTGGCCGCGCTGATCCGCTACGGCGTGGCAAACGGGCTCGGCATGGAAGACGCGCTGCCGGAGCCGCTGGCCCATCCACCGGCGAGCTGACGGCCGGCCGCTGGGCGAGCACCATTCACGCACGTCCCCGGGGCGCCTGACGGCGCCCGGCTGATCACTTCCCGACGGCGATTCCGCCACCGGCCAACCATGCCAGCAGCGGCGCCCAATCCGCCTGGGGACAGCTGGCCTCGACCTTCGACGCGCACCGGCACCGAAAGACCTGCGCCAGTTCATCCGCTTGCAGCGGCTCGGCCGCGAGAAGCTGCGCGGCGAGCACATTGCCATCCGCATCGGACGGATCCGCGCCGCGCAGCGTGCGCTCGCGCAAACGTTGGCGCAGCACTTCGATCTCAACCTCGAAGTCCAGCACGATGCAGCGCACGGCCTGGAGGGCTGCGAACTGACGTGCCGCATCGCGCCGGGCACGCTGCAAGAAGGTGGCGTCCAGGATGGCGTGGCGACCGCTTCTCAGCACAGGCGCGGCGAGTGCCAGCAGCCGCGCATAGGTGGCGGCGGTCATCTCCGGGGCATACAGCCCGGGGGAGGCAGGCGCACCGGCGTGATCGAGCGGCTGAAGACCTGCCAGGCGCTTGCGCTCCACGTCGGCACGGATGCGAATGGCGCCGATGGCGCCCAGCAGGTCCAGCGTGAGGGAGGACTTGCCGCTGCCGGAGAAACCATGCGTCAACATCAGCACGGCGCGCGTGTCGCCTCGTCGGCTGAAGGCAAGGGCGAGATCGATGTAGCGGCCAACGGTTGACGGTCCGCCGGCGGTAGCGCCGCCGCTCGCGGCAGCCGACTGTTGCGCGCGCAGCATACCCACCTTGGCACGCACCAGTGCGCGATGGACCAGGTAGTAGTCAAGCAACTCGACGCCGCCGTAGTCGCCGCCAGCCTCCAGGTAGCCGCTGACCAGGCGATGCGCCAGTTTCGGCAGGCCATGCGCGTGAAGGTCCATCGCCATGAAGGCGAGTTCGCTCATGACATCGATCCAGCGGAAGCTGTCGTTGAACTCGATGCAGTCGAAGACGAGGGTGCGGCCGTCCACCGTCGCCACATTGCCCAGGTGCAGGTCACCGTGGCATTCGCGCACCCTGCCCTGCGCCAGGCGCTGCGCCATCAGCGGTTCAAGCCGCTCGAATGTGGCAGCCTCCCAATCCCGCAGGCGCTGCAGGCGGGCGCGGCCATCGGTCGACGCATCCCATTGCGCCAGTTCGGCCAGGTTGTCGAGCATCGCCGCGCGCAACCCGGCGGGGCTGCCCAGCGCTCCGTGCGCCCCGGCAGCCGCGGCATGGAACGGCACCAGCAGTTGCACCAGCGCATCGATGTGTTGCGGACCCAATTCAGCCCGAGCCGCCAGGGCGTCCCACAGGCCGTCCTGAGCGAAGGACCGCATCTTCACAGCCACGTCGAACGCAACGCCCTGCCCTGCGATTTCCGGTGCCACCGGCGTGCCGCAGATCGGCACCACGGCAAGGTACAGATCTGGCGCCAGGCGCCGGTTCAGGCGCAGTTCCTCCTCGCATGCCCACCGCCTCTGCGCGAGAGTGGACTGGTCCAGGAAGGCATTTTTCAGCGCCTTCTTGAACTTGAACGCATGCTCGCCGCAGACCAGCACATGGGAGATGTGTGTCTCGAACTGCGCAACCGTGCAGCCCGTCTCGGCTGCGAGCCGGCGCCGCAGTGCGGCCACCATGGCGGCTTGCTGCGTCAGGCCCAATTCATCGCTCAAGGCGCCCCTCCCTTTCACAGCGACAGACTACGCCCTGACCTTGATTGCGCGCAAGATGACCGTCGGCCAGTCGGTGTGTACTGATCGGCCGGATCTCAAGGGTCATGCGCCCATGGATCACAAAACGGCAATGCACGAGATCCAGGTTGGGCAGCTGAGGCAATGTGAATGCAATGGACGACATGACAGGTGGCGCGGCGGCCCGCGCCGTGGGGGCCACGTTCGAAACTGCGCACAAAGCCGCGCGCAGTGACGCCGTGCCAGCGCAGGTGCGAACCCTGCCTCAGCTTTTGGACTGGCGGGTTGGCAGCACGCCCGAGCTGGAAGCCTACCGGGAGTTCAACGCAGGCACCGGGCAGTGGGCGAGCTTCTCCTGGCGCGAAGCGGCACTGCGCATTGCCAGCTGGCGCGCCGCACTGGCCAGAACCGGGCTGGAACGCGGAAGCCGCGTCGCGATCCTGCTGCCCAACGGACTGGCGGCCGTCTGCATCGACCAGGCGGCGCTGGCACTGGCCTGCGTGCCGGTGCCGCTGCATGCGCTGGACAACCCGGAGAGCATCGCCTACATCCTCGCGGACAGCGATGCGGCGCTGCTGGTCGTCGCATCGCTGGGCCAATGGCAAGCCATCGCTGCCTTGCAGCGAGCGCTGCCGATGCTGCGCAATGTGGTGGTGCTCGAAGAGATGGACAGCGCCGTGGACGCGCCAGCCGGCGGCCCACGCATCTGTTCGGTGACCGCCTGGCTGGCCGCCCGCGCGGAGACTGCGCCACCTCTCCCGCCACTGGCGCCAGAGGAGGACGAACTGGCGGCCCTGGTCTACACCTCGGGCACCACCGGAAAGCCCAAGGGCGTGATGCTGACGCATGCCAATGTGGTCTCGAATGTCAAGGCGGCGCTGGTGCGCGTCGCGCCCCGGACAGACGACGTTTTCCTTTCCTTCCTGCCGCTGTCCCACACCTTCGAACGCACCGCTGGCTACTACCTGCCGATCGCTGCCGGCTGCTGCGTGGCCTATGCCAGGTCCATTGCGCTGCTGGCGGACGATCTGCTCATCGTGAGCCCTACCATCCTGATCTCGGTGCCGCGAATCTACGAGCGGGTCTACGCCAAGCTGCGCCAAGCGCTGGCCGGCTCGGAATGGCGCTTGTGGCTGTTCATGTGGGCCATCGAGGTGGGCTGGCGGCGCTTTCGCCGCGAGCAAGCGCTGCCGGAGGAGCGCCACGGCTGGCCGCTGTGGGACTCGCTGGCGTGGCAACTGCTCGAGCCCCGCGTGGCGCGCCCGGTGCGCGCTGCGTTCGGCGGGCGGTTGCGGGTCGCAGTGAGTGGCGGCGCACCACTGCCGCCGGTGATCTCACGCTGCTTCCTGGGACTGGGGCTGCCAGTCCTGCAGGGCTATGGCATGACCGAGACCTCGCCGGTGGTTGCCGTCAACGCCCCCGACGACAACGACCCGGCAACCGTCGGCCGCGCGTTGCCGGGCGTGGAATTGCGCATCGCAGAGCGCAGCGAGCTGCTGGTGCGGGGCCCGAGCGTGATGCGGGGCTACTGGAAGCGCGAGACGGACACGCACAACGCATTCCTGGACGGCTGGCTTCGGACCGGCGACCAGGCGGTCATCGAACACGGGCGCCTGCGCATCCTCGGCCGGGTCAAGGAGATCATCGTCACCTCCACCGGCGAGAAGATCGCCCCTGTCGACCTCGAATTGGCGATCACGGCCGACCCCTTGTTCGAACAGGCCTGCGCCATGGGTGATGAGCGGCCCTTCATTGCGTGCGTCGTGGTGCTGAACCGCGATGCCTGGGTGCGCCTGGCCGGCAGCCTGCGGCTGGACCCATCCGCTCCTGCCAGCCTGCGGGATGCGGGCGCACGCCGGGCCGCGCTCGAAAAAATCACCGCCCGTACCTCCGCCTTTCCGCGTTACGCACAGCCCCGCGCGGTGCTGTTGACGCTGGCGCCCTGGACGGTAGAGAACACCCTGCTGACGCCGACCCTCAAGGTCAAACGCCAGAACCTGGTGGCCCGCTACAAAGCGGAAATCGACGCGATGTACACGCGCTGAGGCGCTGCCCCAAGCTCAATGTGGCATCGCGGCACCCGCCGCATCCGCCCAACGCTGGGTGGTCGCCAGCCATTGGTCCTGGAATCGCCCGAGCTGGGCCAGCGAGGAGGTGTCCAGGCCATTGGCCACGGGCGGTTCCGCCCGCTCCGAACGCAGTTGCTGCGCCAATGCAAAGGCATTGCTGTTCAGGCGGCGGGCGAGTTGCATTTCGCCTTCCATCCAGCCCGATACGCCTTCACCCATCTGCTGCATCAGCAGGGCCAGCTGCCCGTTGACCAGCTTGGCCGCAATCGCCATCAGTGCCGGCAGGTCACCCGCGTGTTCTGCATCGCGCAGCGCCGAGTCCAGCGCGACGGAAAAGGCGTCAATGGACTTTGCCTGCTGCTGCTGCAGTTGTGCTGCGCAGTCGACAAGATTCTGCGCGAGGGCCATCGAGCTGCCGAGGATCACGCGGGCTGCGCTGATGCCAGCGTGCGGCTCACCGCTGCTTGGTGCCTCTTCAGCGCCGGTCTTTCGGTTGGCGCTCATCGTTGCACTCCTTGCCATGTCGTTCTCCTTGGACGTCATCAGGAAAAGCCCATCCTCGCCCACTCGGCGAGGCGTGCGTTGATCCCCCTCAACGCCAGCAACATCGCCAGGGCCAACATCGCGAAAACAGGATCGGTTCACGCCGAGCACCCGATGACCGCCCCCCTCTTGCCGCCGTTCGATCCCTGGCTCTGGTTTCAGGCTTGCCAGCAGACGTGGCTGGCAACCCTGGACCCGCTGGGCGCGGGCCGCCAGATGCGCGATCAGCGGCTGCGCCACCTGCTGGCCTTCGCGACACGCGAGTCCCCGCTGTATGCCGCGCGTGCGCATGGCGCAAAGGCGCTCGCCGATGTCGATCCGATCAGCAAGCAGCTGCTGATGCAGCACTTCGACAACTGGGCCACCGACCGGCGCATCACGCTCAGCGGAGCCGAGGCGGCAGTCGCATCGGCAGACGGCTGTGCCGACCCCTGGCTGGCGCACTACATGGTGTGGACCAGCTCCGGCACCAGCGGCCATCCCGGCATCTTCATCCAGGACGCTGCCAGCCTGGCCGCGTTCGACGCCATCGACGCCTTGCGCCTGCGCGGCGCGAGCCTGTCGCAACCAGGGCTGGGCACCTGGGGCCTGGGCCGGCGCTTCGCCTTTGTCGGCGCGATCGGGGGGCACTACGCAGGCCATGTGAGCATGGAACGGCTGCGGCGCCTGGTGCCTGCGCCATGGGCGCCGGAAATTCACCTGATCTCGGTGCTGGAGCCTCTGCAACAGATCGCTGAGCGCCTGCAGCGGCTGCAACCGGACGTGCTGATCACCTACCCGAGCTGTGCCACAGCCCTGGCCGCCTGGCAGCGCGAAGGCACGCCGGGGCTGCGGCTTGAAGAGCTCTGGCTGGGCGGTGAACAGCTGAGCAGCACGCAGCGTGAGCTGCTGACCACGGCCTACGGCTGCAAGCTGCGCAACAGCTACGGCGCATCGGAGTTCTATTCGATGGCCTTCGAGTGCGCCCAAGGCCGTCTGCACCTGAACGACGACTGGGTGATCCTGGAGGGGATCGACGCCCAGGGGCGAGCGGTGCCCGTCGGCGAGTTTTCGCACAGCACGCTGCTGACCAACCTGGCCAACCAGGTGCAGCCGCTGCTGCGCTACGAACTGACCGACCGCATCCGGTTTGTTCCCGAACCCTGTCCCTGCGGCTGCGCCTTCCCGGTGATCGAGGTGCAGGGCCGTTCCGACGATGTGCTGGTGCTGCCCGCCAGGCAAGGCGGCACCGTCACCCTGCTGCCGCTGGTGCTGGAAACGGTGATGGAGGAGGAGGCCGGCGTCACGCAGTTCCAGCTGCTGTACCACCAGGATGGCGCGATGGAATTGCGGCTGACCGCCGAAAACGGCGACAACGATCCCAGCAATTCATTCGACCGCTGCAGCCGTGTGCTGAAAGCCTTCTTCGCAAGCCAGGGCGTCGGGCATCAGCGCATCGTTCACGGCGAACAGCCGCCCCTCAGGCAGCGTGGCAGCGGCAAGTTGCGCCGCGTCGTGATGCTGTGAGGCGCGACCTCTTCCGCCTCCCTTGTCGGCCTCAGTTCAGTTCGAGTGAAATGCGCCGAACGCCCGCATCAGGTGCTTCTACGGAAAACCCCAACTCCCGGGCCAGCTGCAACATGCGCTGGTTGTCGACCAGCACCGTGGCCACCAGGCGCTGGACACTGCGAGCGCGCAAGTAGCTGATCAGCTTGTGCATCAGCCGCCTGCCCAGTCCACTGCCCTGAAGGTCCGAACGCACGATGATGCCGAACTCGGCCTGCAGGTTGTCGGGGTCGCACACCGCGCGGACGACACCCAGCGTCTCGTCACCGCCAGCCGCGGCCGGGCCGGTCGCGATGAAGGCCATTTCCCGCCCATAGTCGATCTGCGTCAGGCGGGCGAGTTCGCTGTGCTCGATGCTGCGGCGGCTGTAGAAGACGCGCAGCCGCACGTCTTCCGGGTCCAGCCGCTCCAGGAACGCGCGATGCTGGGCCTCGTCTTCTGGCCGCACCGGCCGCAGGGTGAGTTGCCGGCCTTGCCATTCAAAGGTTTCGACCAGCTCGCTGGGGTAAGGCAGGATCGCGAAGTGCGCTGTGCCACCTGGCGCCGCCGCGCTGACCCGGACCCGCGCGTCCAGCGCCAGCACGCCCTGCGCGTCGGCCAGCAGCGGGTTGATGTCGATCTCGGCAATGCGAGGCTCTGCGGCCAGCAGGTCCGAGATGGCTTCCAGCGCCGCCACCACGGCGTCGAGCTTGGCGGCAGGCACGTCGCGCCAGCCCGCCAGCAGGCGAGCCACCCGGGTGCGGCCAATCAGCGCCAGGGCCAGCGGCCCGTTCAGCGGTGGCAGTGCAATGGCCCGGTCGGCCAACACTTCCACCGCGGAGCCCCCTTGCCCGAACAGGACGACGGGACCGAACACCGGGTCCACGCGGGTGCCCAGGACCAGCGCCAGCGCGTGCGGCCTCTGAACCATGGGCTGCACCGTGAAGCCCGTGACCCCGGCCATGGGCAACAGCTCGGCCACGCGGCGCAGCATGCCGCCGGCAGCTTCGCGCACCGCTTCATCGCTGGCCAGCCCGAGTGCAACGCCGCCCACGTCACGCTTGTGCGAGACCTGCGGCGAGAGCACTTTCAGCACCACCGGGTAGCCGATCAGGCGTGCCGCCTCCACCGCGGCATCGGCCTGGGGCGCCACGACCCTTGTTTCGACGACTGGCACGCCCGCGCCGGCCAGCAGTTGCCCGGCCTCCGGCTCGCTCAGCATCTCCCGCCCCTGGGACAGCACCGCGTCGATCAAGGCCCGTGACAGTGTCCAGTCATGCGCGGGGCGGGCAGCTTGCACTGCCGGTGTCTGAAGCAGTTCCTGCTGGTTGTAGCGGTAGGTTTGCAGCATTGAAAACGCCCGCACCGCTTCCTCGGGCTGGTCGTAA
>NZ_VIDT01000349.1 GCF_006519715.1 Ideonella azotifigens | reverse complement strand
ACGCAGCTACGCCGCGCTGCAGCTCGGTGCGCACTGGATGGGCGAGGTCTGCCGCAGCGCCGGCGGGCAGCCGCTGCGCTACCACCTGCTGGGCGATGCGGGCTGGGAATCGGTGCAGCTGTTCCGCGGCGAAAACGCCGTGTGGGAGCGCAACCTGCACCAGGAGCTTGGCTTCTCGCTGCAGCGCATCCGCATTCGCCTGGGCGGCGCTCGCATCAAGGACCGCTATCGCGCCGCCTGCTGGCGCGGCACGGTGGAAGTCAAAGGCACCCCAATAGGCGGCTTCGAGTCCTTCGGCTTCGACAACCCTGAGCAGACCTGCTGGCGCGAGAACACCACCACGCTGGCCTTCCGCACCGCCACGCATGGCGACACCGACAGCATCGAGCTCACGCTCGTCGCGCTGGTGAACGCCGAGATCACCGTGCGCGCCCAGATCCACGGCTACGTGAAGGTCGGCGACCCATTGGACCCACCAGCCCACCCTTACGCGCCAGACGTGGAACTGAAGATCAGCGGCCGGGACTTGTTGGAGCAGCACGCCCTGGTGCGCGAACTGCCCGGCGCCGAACTGCGCGTCAGCATCGAGCGCATCACCGAACAGCCACTGCCCCGCGACCTGCAAGGCGAGATCGACCTGGCCTCGCTGGCGCTGGACGCAGACCGCGAACACCCGCTGTTCATCACCGCCCGCCAGCGCGACCAGTCGCGGGTGTGGACTTCGGCGTTGTTTGTGCGCTTGGGTTGAACATGCAGGCGGCTGGCTTGCCACCGCTTGCAAAGGGGTCGCTTCCAGGCGACCTGCGGAGCCTTTCGGATAAGCCTGAGGGGCGGCGCCCTTGTGGTCGTTTGGTGGAACTCAGTGGTCATCCCTGAAGCGGTCGCTCGTCGGAGGTGGTGGCATCCAAGAGGAACCAGGGTTGTCTGTCCGGTAGCGTCAGTGCAGCGAGTACAGAAAGCGCCTTGGTGACCGCTGTGGCGGGCGCGGGCATCATTGACGGCCAAGTCGCCAAGAAGTCCGTTGTTCGGAACACGTCACGCCCGATTGCCCATACAACGTTCTCGCCGCCGCGCATGACTTCGTCGTTGAAATGCGCCAGGTTGGCGGGCATATATGCGGAGAGGCTAACCCCGTCGAGCCGCCACAGCGCTTCGTCAAAGACCTCATCAAGGTCGAATAGTCGCGCGGCCTTGAGCAGCACTGCAATGGTTGCCATCGGCCGCTCGATTAGCTCCGCGACCCCCGAATAATCGCCAGACATCTTGGCCAGGAGGTAAGCCAGCGCATCCTCTGCAGGCAGATCGCCGCGGGCGACCCGTCCACCTGAAGCGGCCAAGGAATAGAACAGCAGTCCGGCGAGGCGCTCGCCTTCGTCCATCAGCCCGACCTCCGATGCCTGGGCAAGACAGATGCACCAGGCACTTGCTTGCGAGTCATTCAGTGCCACCAACGATCGCTCATAGTGCTCAAGGATCAATGGCAGCAGCACCTTGATCTGATCGACCGCCTGCGCTCTCTGTTCTTCCGTTCGGGCGACGTAGGGACCGGCCGCCGCCCACCCCAGCGCCTGTGAGACCCGCAGCGGAAGGAAGTACAAGTCCGCCAGCCCGCCATTTCTCGATGACAGCAGCGCGAACCGATCAGCTGACAAGCTCGAAATGAGGCGAGCGTTGGCATCCAGCAGGGCCTTTGCCACTTCTCCCGTCAGTCTTTCGGCGACTGCGTGAGCCGCGGGATTCTCGACGTGGGGCAGTAAAGAGGCGGCGAGGATTGCCGCCGCTAGAACGCTCCGGTAGGGGTCTTCGCACTGGGCCGCCCGCTGCAGGAAGGCCGCGGCGAGACGTTCGATGACGGTAGCGATCTGGTCGGAAGGCAGGTTGGGAGCCTGAACAATCGACCACACCAGACGCTGGAATCGCTTCTGGCTCCAATCACCGGATACGGACAAATATGTGGTCCAAAGCGCGTCCTGGTTCGCTTTAACGATGTCATCAGTCTGGGTCGGCCAGGTCTGCACGAAGTCGCGCATGCGCTCAAGTCCGTCATTGCTGAAGCGTGGGTTGCGGCAAAAACTTGGCGGCCCGTAGAGATTGAGTCCCCAAACGACGGGGTTTTGCCCCTCGGGTTGAAGCTTGGCAGCAACTCTGCGGCCAATGTCCACCAGGTCCAGAGCACTGACTGTGTCGTTGATCACCTCTCTGCCCTCTATGCAATCGAGCAGCGCGTTGGTTCCCAACCCGCCGGCGGCGGTCTCACCGGCGTACTGGTTACGTCCGGACGTTGCGACGAGTGTGAGGGCGGGGGTACCAACGTCCCCGAGCAGCTCGGGCTTGAGCAACACGCCAAGATCGTCCACCAAGCCGCCACTTTCGCAGGCATCAATGATGATGTTCGTCTGCCGAGGTGCGGCCTCGTTGATGCTACGGAACAAGTCAGCCAACGCCAACGCCGAAACAGACTGCGCGGCTTTCATCGTGTCCTTCAACCACATGTAGAAGCTGCCAGCGTGTACCCCTCCGTGGCCCGCGAAGAAGAAGGTGAAGGTCTCAATCTCTGGACCCTTAAACAGCATGTCGCGCAGCACTGCTCGAACGTCATCGAGCGTCGGAGACCGCAAGAGGCGAGATCTGCCACCGTCATACCACGGTGACTTTGCACTCACGAGTGCATCGAAGATGCGCTGGGCGTCAGGCTCTGCGCCGGTTAGTGGACCCGCTTCGTTGTACTCGTTGCAGCCGATAGCCAGCAAAACTCTCACGGCGCCTCTCCGTAGCGTGCGAACCGAGCCTTGCGCTGGATTTCCTCCTCGATGGCCTGGGCGGATCGAATCTCATCCAGTTGCTGGATACGCTGAAGCAGCTCTGGCGGTGCCGACTCCTGCGCTCGCCGAAAGCGCTCAAAGGCCTCCGGAGACAGATGAATCTGAGGCCGTTGCACATTTCCGTGTTTGTCCGCGCTGAAGCGGATGGTCTCGAGCATGGCCGCAAAGCCCTCGATCGGCCCGCCTGCCGATAACGCGTCGACCACGTTTCCGCTCTGGTCACAGGCCGCCGAAATGGTGGCGTACATCATTCGCTGGAACTGAGCGTTCAGGTCCTCGACAAGTTTGTCCACGTAGCGCGAGATGGCCGAAAGGTCGTGGTTCACCAGCTCATCGAACTGAATGGCGACTTCGGAGGAGTGCTGTTGCATCCCAGCGTTGTACGCATTGGGCAGTCCGGGGTGACTCCAGTCGCCCCCGTGGCGGAACCGCTGCACGTTCTCGGCTGGGATGAGCTGGGACATTCGCAGTTTGAGGGCGTCGCCTAGAAACTTCATGAACTCTCGCTCGAACGCCTCTGTCGCGGACTTGTCGTGAAGGAAATCGACTCGGTTGGGCGATGAACTCATAGCATTTGGGGCTGGCTATTACCTGTGCTTGAACTGCCTCTTGCATCTTGGCGTGCAGCGGCCATGGCGCCTTTGCGTTTTCACGCACGGGAAGCTGCCACTGGGGCTGACCGCTCCTGGACGCTCACCGACACCGGCCGGCGGTGCTGTGCATGGCCTCAGTCGCGCAGCTACATTCTGGGCCATGCTGTTTAACTTCGAACTTCGACCGCTCGCTGAGATCAGGCCCTGGGGTGAGCCAGGGGCTCAGCGTCTTCACTGGTATGGGCTGACCGATAGTGAGTTCTGGATCGAAGTAGGTGGATCCAGGCTCCTGGAGTACAGCGAGGACGCTCAGCGGCACGGGACTCCGCGGTTCTGTGACTACCAGGCAGCGCGGTTGTACGAAGACGTCATCGCGCTTGCTACGTACGCTCTCGAGCGTATCCCTTTCGACTTGGTACCTTACATCTCCGGCCAAGGCCGCGATGCAACGCTGGCCAAGTTTTCGACTTGGTGTGACAAGAACGCCGAACGAGATGACGATCAGTATTGGTCGACCATCGACTGCGCGAGCAGTTGGATAGGCAAACGCGAGCTGGATACTGCGTACCTGACTCCTTCAGCGGACGTCTTGATGTGGTCAGACATCTCGATGGTTCACATTGAATGGGACAACCGGGAGAAGCTTTTCGATGGTCTCGGCGCATGGTCGGCGCTGTTCGGCAACTACAGTCTGGCCCGATCGGACTTCGTGGCGGAGTGCATCAGCTTCCATGAGCGGCTCATGAGCAGCATGGCGGAACGGGTTGGGCGCGTAGCGGCGGGCGCACTCTCGCCTGAGATCCACGTCGACCTAGAAGGGCTGCATCGTGAACACCAGATGCGGATGCGTCTCTCGGAGGTGCAATTCGGCGAACTGCCTTCGCCGACCGATTGGCAGGCTGTACGACAAGCGCTGAAAGCGATTGGCGCATAAGCGGACCGCCCAACCCATGCTGCTCCGAAGCAGCCCGTTGCGGGCGTCTGAAAGTGGCCGACCAGCGACGCCGGCAGCACTGCTGCTCATAATTGACCACCATCCGCACGGCCGCGATCATAGGCGCCACGACATTGCTCCGCATCGAAGCGGATGCCTCTTTGTATGGGCAACAGCCCAACCGCGCTGGAAGCTCGCAGCCATCAATCGCCTTGCACGATGCCCACGCTCACCACCGCCCGCTTGCGCCTGGAACCTTTCACGGACAGCCACGTGGCGGGGCTGAATGCCTTGAACGCTGACCCGGAAGTCATGCGCTACATCTCGGGCCGGCCCGAGACGATGGAAGAGACCGTGGCGGTAGTGGCGCGGGTCAAGCAGCGCTGGGTCGAATTTGGCTATGCGTGGTGGAGCTTTTTTGATGTGGCCAGCGGCGAACTCGTGGGCGCGGGTTGTCTGCAGAACTTGCGCCGGGAAGCGAGCGTGCACCCAGACCCGGCCTGTCCGCTGGAGATTGGCTGGCGGCTTCGTCGTGATCGCTGGGGCCAGGGGCTGGCCACCGAGGCTGCGCAGGCCATCGCCTGCTTTGCATTCGACGACCTGCACGCCGATGAGCTGTATGCGGTCTGCGACCCCGCCAACCTGGCTTCGGCCAATGTCATGAAGCGCCTGGGCATGCACTTCCGCGGCCTTCAGCGTTGGTATGGACAGGACCTGTCGACATACAGCATGACCCGCCGCTGAATGGGCCTTCGGGGGCAGCCGCGCGAAGACTGCGTGTGCGCGGCCAGCCGGTGTCGACAGAGGCTGTTGTGCCCGCGTTCAGGTCTGCTCGCGGCGCGCCAGGGTCCAGTGGCTCACACCCCTTCCTTCGTCGGCATGATGACCACCTGCTGCAGGTTCACGTGCTTGGGTTGGGAGACGATGAAGCCGACGACCTGGGCCACGTCTGCGGGTTGCAGGAAGTCGATGCTCTTGGCGGCATTGGCCAGCCAGTCCTTGGCGCCCTGGAAGGTGACGTGGTCCTGCAATTCGGTGGCGACGATGCCGGGCTCGATCATCGAGACGCGGATGTTCTTCGGGCCGAGCTCGATGCGCAGGTGGCGGGTCAGGTGGCTGACGTAGGCCTTGGTGGCAGAGTACACGGCGAAGTACGGGAACAGGTACTGGCCGGCGATGGACGAGGTGTTGATCAGGTCCACGGTTCCGCCCTTGGCCGCGGCCTCTTCGAGCTGCGGCACGAAGGCCTGGATCACGCGCATCGCGCCGCTGATGTTCAGGTCGATCTGCTGCTGCCATTCGGCAGTGTCCTGCTGGCCGATGGCGCCGGGCAGCATCACGCCGGCGTTGTTGAAAACCAGGTCGATGCAGCCCCAGGTCTTGCGGATGGTGGCTGCCGCGAGGTCCAGTGCGGCTTGGTCGGTCACGTCGACCGCGAGGGCAAGCGCCTGGCCGCC
>NZ_VIDT01000348.1 GCF_006519715.1 Ideonella azotifigens | reverse complement strand
CATGCGCAGGTGCAGGCCCTCGTCGTCGATGCGCTCGTACTGCACACCCGCCGCCATCTCCACGCCGCGCGCCTTCAGCCCGGCGCGGTGGATCCAGCCGGTGGTCTTGCCCAGTTGCTCGCCCACCTTGCTGGCCTTGCGCTGCAGCAGGTGCACCTGGTGCGCAGGCACGGGCACTTGCGGCGCCTTCAGGCCGCCGGGCCGCGAGTAGGCGGTGTCCACGCCCCATTCGGCATGGAAGCGCTGTGGCGATGGGGCTTCGCCGTCACCTTCGTGCACCAGGTATTCGGCCACGTCGAAGCCGATGCCGCCCGCGCCGATCACCGCGACCCGCTTGCCAATCGACACATGGTCGCGCAACACGTCCAGGTAGCCCAGCGCCTTCGGATGGTCCAGCCCAGCGATGTCCGGCACCCGCGGCGTCACGCCGGTCGCCAGCACCACCTCGTCGAACCCGCCCGCGGCAAGCTGCGCTGCGCTTACGCGGGTGTCCAGCTTCAGCGCCACGTCCTGCAGCTCGATCTGGCGACGGAAGTAGCGCAGCGTCTCGTGGAACTCCTCCTTGCCCGGCACCTGCTTGGCGATGTTGAACTGCCCGCCAATCTCCGGCCCGGCCTCGAACAGCGTGACCGCATGGCCGCGCTCGGCCGCGGTGATGGCGCAGGCCAGCCCGGCCGGCCCGGCGCCGACGATGGCGATGCGCTTCGGCGCTGCCGTCGGCGCGACGATCAGCTCGGTCTCGTGGCAGGCACGCGGGTTGACCAGGCAGGAGGTGATCTTGCCGCCGAAGGTGTGGTCCAGGCAGGCCTGGTTGCAGCCAATGCAGGTGTTGATCTCGTCGGCCCGGCCCTCGCGCGCCTTGCGCACGAAATGCGGGTCTGCCAGCAGCGGGCGGGCCATCGAGACCATGTTGCAGAAGCCGTCGGCCAGCAGCTGTTCGGCCACTTCCGGCGTGTTGATGCGGTTGGTCGCCACCAGCGGGATCTGGACCTGGCCCATCAGCCGCTGCGTGACCCAGGCAAACGCGCCGCGCGGCACCTTGGTGGCGATGGTCGGCACACGGGCCTCGTGCCAGCCGATGCCGGTGTTCAGGATCGTGGCGCCCGCCGCCTCGATGGCCTTGGCAAGCTGGATGACCTCGTCCAGCGAAGAGCCGCCTTCGACCAGGTCCAGCATCGAGAGCCGGTAGACGATGATGAAGTTCGCGCCGACCCGCTCGCGCACGCGGCGCACGATCTCCACCGGGAAGCGCATGCGGCGCTCGTAGCTGCCGCCCCATTCGTCGTCGCGCTGGTTGGTGCAGGCGGCGACGAACTCGTTGATCAGGTAGCCCTCGCTGCCCATGATCTCCACGCCGTCGTAGCCGGCGTGCTGGGCCAGCGCCGCGCAGCGCACGAAGTCGTCAATGGTCGCTGCCACTTCCTCGCCGCTCAGCGCATGCGGCGTGAACGAATTGATCGGCGCCCGCAACGCGCTGGGTGCGACCAGCGTCGGGTGGTAGGCATAGCGCCCGAAATGCAGGATTTGCATCGCGATGCGCCCGCCTGCGGCATGCACCGCTCGCGTGACGAGTCGGTGCTTCTCGGCTTCCTCTTCGGTGGTGAGCATCGAGCCACCGCGCATCGGGCGGCCTCGTTCGTTCGGCGCAATGCCGCCGGTCACCATCAGCCCCACCTCGCCGCGCGCCCGCTCGGCATAAAACGCTGCCATGCGCTCGAATCCCTGTGGCGCTTCCTCCAGGCCCACATGCATCGAGCCCATCAGCACGCGGTTGCGCAGCGAGGTGAAGCCCAGTTCCAGGGGCTGAAGCAGGTGAGGGTAGGCGGTGGTGGTCATGGGCGGCGGCTTTATGCAACGGGTTGCAAACTCGATGGACCGCAATGTAGTGCGCCGCGCCTTTCAATGCAACTGGTTGCATAAATTGGCCAATTCCTCGGCTCGGATGCGGCTTCGGGCAAGATGCCGCCATGTCCCTGCCGCATGCCTTGTTGACCGCGCTGGCCGAGCGCCCCTGCTCGGGCCTGGAACTGGCCCGCCGTTTCGACCGCTCCATCGGCTACTTCTGGCACGCCACGCACCAGCAGATCTACCGCGAACTCGGCCGGCTGGAAGAAGCCGGCTGGGTGTTGTCCACCGCCGTGGCCCAGAGCCGTGGCCGCAAACGCAACTACAAGCTGCTGCCTGCCGGCAAGCGCGAACTCAAGCGCTGGGTCGCCGAGGCGGAAGACCCGAAACCCCAGCGCGACGAGCTGATGGTCAAGCTGCGCGCCGAAGCCGCCATCGGCCCGGCCGGGCTGGCGCCCGAGCTGCGCCGCCGCCTGGCGCTGCACGAGCAGAAGCTGGCGCTGTACCTGGAAATCGAGGCCACGGACTTCGCCGACCCGGACGCCAGCCGCGAGACGCAATTGCAGCACCTGGTGCTGCAGGCCGGCATTGCGCATGAGCGGCAGTGGATCGCCTTGAGCCAGCGTGCCTTGGCCTTGCTGGAGGTCAAGCGTGAAGAACAAGCTTCCTGAAGCCGCGCCCGCAGCGGGCTCGCCAGCCGAGCGGCGCAACAAGCCGCCGGTGCAGATGCCGGCGCCCAGGCCGTCGAAGGAAGAGATTGCGCTGCTGCCGCCCTACCAGGCGTTGCCGCCGAGCCGCATCCTGCTGGTCACCGAGGCCTCGCACCTGGCCTTTGTGGCGGCGGAGGTTGCGCGCGCCGGCATGGTGGGTTTCGACACCGAATCCAAGCCCATCTTCGGCGCAGGCCTGAAGTCCGACGGCCCGCACGTCATCCAGATCGCCACCCTGGACCACGCCTTCATCTTCCAGACCTTCCGCCGCGACACGCTGGCCGTGCTGCAAGAGATCCTGGAGTCGCCACACATCCTGAAGGTCGGCTTCGGCCTGAACTCGGACCGTGGGCCGCTGCAGGAGAAGCTCGGCATCGGACTGCAAAGCTGCATCGACGTCGCCCGCGCATTCCGCCCGCTGGGCTACCGAGAGGCCGTCGGCGTGAAAACCGCAGTCGCCATCGCCCTCGGCCAGCGCCTGCAAAAGTCCAGGAAGGCCACGACCTCCAACTGGGCGCTGCCGCAGCTTGCGCCTCGTCAATTGCAATATGCGGCAGACGATGCGCATGCGGCGCTGGCGGTGTTCATGGCGCTGGGGTGCCCGCAGAACCAGCCCGTGCGCGAAGCGAAGATTGAATAGGCGGCTCGGCAGCGGACGGGCGAGCACGACGGCCGGTCCTGAACCGATCGCCCGGTCAGGCGGCAGTGCGCGGCTTTTCGAGCAACTTGGCCACGTCGTCCGCGGTCTTCTGTTTGAAGTCCAGCCCGCCCAAGGCGGCGATGCTGCCGTCGCATGGTTGCACTCAGGCATCGCCCAAAGTGCGCGGCATGTGGCTCAATCGCAGTGCGCCGAATTCGTTTGACCTATCAGGAGGTTCAACATGCAAAACGTCTACCTGCCACTGCAATTGCCACTGCAGATGGCTCCATCCAGTCTGAGCCAGTCGATACTGCCGAATTGGTCGTTCAATCTGTTCAATGTCAACGTTGGCGCGTCTTCAAATGCCGCCGTCGAGCAAGAGGCACTGCAAACGGTGGGTAGCTACGGCAAGCAGATCGGCCACTTGGCTGAAGCCCTGGAGGTCGTCATTGGCCAGCTCAAGCTGCTCGAAGACCGGGCCCTTTCCCAGAAGGACAAGGATTCCCTTCGGATTTTCCTTGGCGATATCTCGGCCATCAGGAAGATCAAGACATCGTACGCATAGTCGTCTGGTTGGGTGAATGACATGAAGGCCGAGTACGACCTGTCGAAGATGAAGTCGCGTCGCAATCCGTATGCGTCGAAGCTGAAAAGGCCGGTCACACTGCGCCTCTTGCAGGACGTGGTGGGGTACCTCAAAGGTGTGGCTGCGAAGCTGGCACGCCTTCTCGGAGCCTGACCAATCTCTATCCCAGGGATCGCCTTGCCTAGAACCGCAAGATCGAGATCAGGTGGCCGGGCGCAGCGATGCGAGGCACGGCTGGATTCTTGGGACTCGGTTCGGGTTCGGTCAGGCGCTCGCGTCGATCTGCTCGACGCATCGGTGGTTCAAGCCAGCCTCGGCGGATGCCCTTTCGCTGAAATTTTGACTTCATGAATAAAAAACGTCTTGCCACTGCATCGGCCGCCTGGGGCCTCGCTATGTTTGTGGTCTATTGGTTCATGGCTGGATCGAAGGCCAACGCCCTTCTCCTGGCACTGGTGTTCTTGCTGTGCATGGTGGGCGGTGCTGTTTGGGGTGTCGGGATATACGCATTCAACAAACTGATCGTTCGCTATTCCGGACTACACGGGCAGCAGACCCGGCGAGCAATACAAACGCCCGCGCAGCGCAGACTTCAATTTGCTTCCATCGGGTTCAGCGTCCTGCCGGTGTTGTATGGGGTGTTCAACGACCCATTTCTTTGGCCGGCGCTGGCCGCTGCAGTGGGCCCTTCGCTCACCATGCTTCCGTTGGCTTCACGACCCGCGAGTTCGAGCCAAGTATGGGTTCGCTGTGGATGCGGCTTTCTATTGGGATTTATAGCCGCAGTCGCCACGCATTGGCTTGTAGTTGGGGGGGCGATCGGCATCTCTTCGTTGAAGCCGTGCGTGATTGCAGCGTTGTGCGCTGGGTCCTGGTCTTTCTCGTACGTGCTTTCCGCCAGAGCACGATCTGTCTAAGGTGCGCTCACCTCGGATCGACAACCCGGTTGCTGTCGCGTCGCCTGCGTGCACTAGCGTCGCTGTTCGGCTCCGCCGAGCTGGGTCGCTGACCCATTCACGGCTGGTGGTTACGCCTCCGTGTTCACCGCCTCAACCTTGCGGTGATCCAGCGCCTCCGCCGGCCCCGGCCGGCCCAGCAGGTAGCCCTGCAACTCATCGCACCCCAGGCTCTGCAGCATCGCCATCTGCGGCTCGGTTTCGACGCCTTCGGCGTTGACGCGCATGCCCATTGCGTGGGCGAGGGAGACGATGGAGCGGACGATGAGGGCGACCTTGGCGTCGTGGACCAGGCTGCTGGTGAAGGCGCGGTCGATCTTGATCTTGTCGAAGGGGAAGCGCCAGAGGTAGGCGAGGCTGGAATAGCCGGTGCCGAAGTCGTCCATCGCGATGCGCACGCCCATGGCCGACAGCCCGCCCAGCGTGCGCAGCACTTCGTCGGTGCCGCTCATCAGCAGGGATTCGGTGATCTCCAGTTCCAGCCGGGCTGCGGACAGGCCGGCCACTTCCAGTGCCCGCTCGACGACGCGCACCAGGTCGTGCGTGGGCCGGAACTGCGCAGCCGAGAGGTTCACGGCCACGTGCAGTGGTGCCGGCCAGCTGGCGGCTTCGAGGCAGGCGCGTTGCAGGGCCCAGGCGCCCAGCGCCTCGATCTGGCCGGTCTGCTCGGCCAGTGGAATGAATTCGGCCGGCGGCACCATGCCGCGCTGCGGATGGCGCCAGCGCATCAGCGCTTCGTAGCCGAGCAGGGTTGTGCCGTCATTGGCCCACAGCGGCTGGTAGTGCAGCGACAGGTGGCCGTCTGCGAGTGCCGAGCGCAGGTCCTGCGCCAGCGAGCGGCGCTCGGCCAGTTCGCGGTCCAGCGCGGGGTCATAGAAGCTGAAACAGTTGCGGCCGCCGGTCTTGGCGCGGTACATGGCGACGTCGGCCTTGTGCAGCAGTTCGTCCACCGCCTGGGCGTCCACGCCAAAGCGCGCTGCGCCGACGCTGGCGCCGCAGAGCAGCGTGTGGCCGCTGAGCTCGAAGGGCAGGGCGATGGCATCGACCACGCGCTGGGCCAGCCGGCCCACGTCTTCCGGGCTGTT
>NZ_VIDT01000347.1 GCF_006519715.1 Ideonella azotifigens | reverse complement strand
GCGCGGGTCCATACCGCACGCACGGTCTGCTCGATGGGCGCGACCACCGGGCCGTGCAGCGCCACCGCGAAGTCCAGCCGCGGCGCATCGCTGAAACCGTGGTGCAGGTCGTTGCGGTCGTCGATCACATTGATGCCGCCAACAAACGCGCGCGTGCCATCGACCACGCACAGCTTTTGATGCAGCCGCCGCAGCTGACCGGGCTGCAGCCAGTTCCACCAGCGTGTCAGCGGCCGGAACACCGCCAGGTCCACGCCTTTGTCGCCGAACCAGCGCTTGACTGTCGTCAGGCTGTGGCTGCTGCCAAAGCCGTCGACCACCACCCTGACCCGCACACCGCGCCGGGCCGCAGCGATCAGCGCCTTGGCCACGGCCTCGGAAGCGGGGTCGTCATGGAAGATGTAGGTCGCCAGCCAGACCTCGTGCAGCGCCTGCTCGATGGCCCGGACCATGGCGGGAAACAACTCGTCGCCGCCGCGCAGCAGCGCCGCCTCGTTGCCACTGAGAAAGACCGGCCTGGACTGGGTGTACCAGGCACCGGGAAACTGGAAGCCGTCGGACGCAGGCTCGTCATCGGAGACCGACGCGGCCGGCTGCACGGCCATCAGGCGGGCTCCAGTTCCACCAGCAGCGGCAGGTGGTCCGACATGCGGGCCCAGGCACTGCCGCGCGGCACGGTGGTGCGCACGCAGCGAAAGCCGCGCATGTAGACCCGGTCCAGCGCGAACACCGGCACGCGTGACGGGAAAGTCGGCGTGTTCGTGGCCTGCGGCGGGGTGGCGCGCTGCAGGCCCATGGCCTGCATCGGCCCGTCCAGCCGCTCGCCCCAGTCGTTGAAGTCACCGGCCACCAGCAGCGGCGCACCGGCCGGCACCGTCTGCTCGATGAAGGCCGCCAGCCGCTGCACCTGGCGCAGCCGGCTGGAATGGATCAGCCCGAAGTGCGCGACCACCGCATGCACCTCCATGCCATGCCACTTCACCGGCACGTGCAGCAGGCCGCGCTGCTCGAAACGGTGGTCCGACACATCATGGTGGCCGATGCTGCCCATGGGCCAGCGCGACAGCAACGCGTTGCCATGCTCGCCGTGGCGGGTCACGCAGTTGGTGTGATAAGCGGCCCCGTATCCTTCGGGTGCCAGGAACTCGGCCTGCCCCTGCTCCGGCCAGCCGCCATGGGTGCGCTGGAATTGCCGCGACTCGCGGGCGTGGAACAGGCGCACCTCCTGCAGGAACACCAGGTCCGCGTCCAGCGACTCGATGCCCAGCCCGAGGTTGTGGATCTCCAGCCGCTTGGTCGGCCCCATGCCACGCACACCCTTGTGGATGTTGTAGGTCGCCACGCGCAGCGGCCCCACCATCGTGCTGCCGGGCAGGTAGCTGCTGGCGAAAGCGGACGAGCGGAAGGAATGGGCTTGCAGCGGTGGCGTCATCGGGTCTCGTGGGAATTCAGCAGAAAGTTCGGGAGCTGCAGGATGGCTTCCGCGTTCGATGGCGAGAAGCAGCGATCCGCCGCCTCGCGCCACGGCAGCCAGACACAAGCCGTGTGCTCGCGCGGCGCCAGTTGCACAGCCGTGCCGTCCGGCACGCAGAGGCCGAACACATGCTCGGTGTTGTGCGTCACGCCTTCGGCATAGCGATGGCGCCAGCGCGGGTATATCTCGTAGACATTGGCCAGTCCCCAGTCGCGCAGCGCACTGGCCGGCACGCCGGCAGCGCCGATCACGATGCCGGTTTCCTCCGCCACCTCGCGCGCGCAGGTCAGCGCCAGCGGCTCATCCAGGCTGTCCTTGGAACCGGTCACGCTCTGCCAGAAACCAGGCGCATCAGCCCGCTCCATCAGCAACACGTCCAGCGCCGGAGTGTGAATCACCACCAGCACCGATTCCGGGATCTTCGCCGGCCGGGCCGCCACCGCTTCATCGACTGCTTGGGTCATGCCACATGCTAGCGCGGACGCTCGGTTTCCCGTGCCGGACGATGCCTACATCCATCGCACCAACGAAGGACCACCCGGCACGGGAGAAGTGTCATCGAAGCCTTCTAGCATGCGCCCCACCCCGGCCCGAGCGCCGATCCGCCGCTGCATTGCCATGAAACTCCACGTCCTCGCCGCTTCGACCTTCGCGCTGTCCCTGCTGGCGAGCTGCAGCAGCACACCGAGCCAGCCCACTGCCAGCCGCTGGGTGTTCGAGGCACCCGACACCCGCACCATCGGCATCGTGATGACCCCGTTGCCGCCGGTGCAAGCCCATTTCCCCGGCGCGGACTGCGCGTCCTGCCTCGCCACCGCCCTCACCGAACACCAGGCCCTGGCCAACCAGGTGCAGACGCTGGACGCCAGCGAGCTCGAGCAGGTGAAGACCGAGATCGCCAGGGCGCTGGAAGCCAAGGGACTGCGGGTGCGGGTGATCGCGGCGCCGCTGGACCTGGCGCAACTGCCCGCGTTTTCGGGACCTGGCACAGACCACGCCAGGCATGACTTTCGTGGCCTGAAAACCCGCTACGGCGTGGACAAGCTGCTGGTCATCGAACTCAGTTCGCTGGGTGCGTCACGCCCCTACGCCGGCCCGGTCCCCGCCGGCCTGCCGCGGCTGGCCCTGACCGGCAGCGAATTCCTGGTCAACCTGGGCGACAACACGCTGGAGGCACAGCAGGCCGTGGAGGTGCAGCTGACGGCAGCGCGCGACTGGGAAGACCCGCCGCGCTTTCCGGGCCTGGCCAGCACATACGGCGAGGTTCTACGACAGGGCAAGGCCGCATTGCTGCGCCCCTTCCTCTGATCTCGCTGCCAGCCCGGCCTGTCCCGTGTCATCATCCAAGGCCATCTGGCGTCACGGAGCCATCCAATGGGCCAACCCGCAACACCCACCCGCTTGACCCGCGAAGACTATCTGACCTGGGAAACCGCCCAGGCCGAGCGCCATGAGCTGATCAACGGCGAGCCGTATGCCATGGCCGGCGCCGAAGACCGGCATGTCACCGTCAGCCTGAATTTGGCGATGGCGCTGCGCCAGCACCTGGCCGGCTCCCCCTGCCGCACCTACATGGCGGACATGAAGCTGGAAGTGGCCGCCAGCCAGAGCTTCTTCTACCCGGATGTGCTGGTGACGTGCAGCGAAGCCGACCGCGCCAGCGCGCTGGTGAAGCGCGAGCCGGTGCTGGTGGTGGAAGTGCTCTCGCCCGGCACCGCCGCCTTTGACCGGGGTGGCATGTTCGCCCACTACCGGCAGCTGGCCAGCCTGAAGGAATATGTGCTGGTGGACCTGGACAGCCGCCGCACCGATGTCTACCGCCCAGGCGCGGATGGGCTGTGGGTGCTGCACCCCTTCGAGCCCGCGCAGCCGCTGGCACTGGCCAGCGTCGACCTGTCGATCACGCCGGAAGCCTTGTGGGCCGAGGTGGACGAGGCGCCCACTTTGCCTTGACATGGCAAGACGAGCCCCACAGGGCAGTTCGTGGTGAGCGCCGCGCCGGGCAGGATCGAATCAAAGACCAGTGAATGGTTCATCGTGCTCACCCGGCCGGCGGTACGATCACGATCTCAACCCGGCGATTTGCGGCACGCCCCATCTCGGTACTGTTGTCGTCCACCGGCGCATCGGCACCCATGCCAAACACCTCAAGGCGACGATCGGTGATGCCGCGCTGAGACAGGTATGACGCCAGGCTGGATTGAACAGAAGTGGCCCGGCGCAGAGACAGCACCTTATTGCTGTCCGGCTTGCCGACATTGTCGGTATGACCCACGATACGGGCATTGACGCCGCAATATTGACGCAGCGTGTCACCCACTTTCTCCAGGGTACCGGCAAACGAGGGACTGAGGTCGCTGCTGCCCGTTGCAAACAGGACTTTGCCGGGGATATTCAGTTTAACTGACCCGTCAGCCTGCTCCGAAATCGCGATTTGAGACCCAGCCAGGGCACCGACAAATGCGCCGGCCAGGGCGCCGTTGACCGCAGCTTGGGTGCGATGCGAATTCGCAGTGCTTGAGCCGAGAATCCCACCGATGATGGCACCGACTGCGCCGCCTTTGATGGCCGCGTCGGTGCGAGGATTTTCAGCTTTCGGCTTCAGGTATTTGCAGCCTCCAGGGCCGGTTTCGCTTGCGACTGCCGCGGCTGCGGCCTGGGCAGGCAGGCCGGAGTTTCCGGCGGTGCTGTTGCCCAAGGGCGGGTTCGTGTTGCACGCAGCGAGTACCAGCGATGCCAGTGCGAGTGCCAAGCTTGTCCTGGAAGGTCCAGTGGTTCGGGGAAGTTTCATCATCAACCCAATCAAGAATCAGACAGAGAAATTCGGCCCGCACAGGGCACAGCGCCCGCTTCAGCTCGGCATGCTTCTGAAAGAGATCAGAGTGTCGGCGCCGTCGGAAAAAGCGCTGTAGAGCCTCTGATCGCGAGCAAGCCCAGCGTAACCAACCGCAACAGCTTTCGCGCGGCAGCGGTCCTCACGGATCGCTCACGGCGCAGCCTCTGGCACCCGACAAGTACCGGCGAGGCCCACTCCTTTGCGGATCCGGGCGCGTGCCGGCCGGCATGGGCAGCCGTTCATATCGCATAAGCTTGAATGCTGAAGCCATCGCGGTCGGCCCGGAGCAATCACCCGCGCGCTTTGCACCGAAGACCCGCTCACCACTCCATTCATCATGACGACGCCCCAGCACCCTGCCTCCACGCTGTTCAGCTATCGCTTCGGGCAGGCTGAGTTCGACGAATCAGAGTCGCTGCTGCGTGTTGACGGTGAGCCCATTGCTGTGGAGCGACGACCGCTGGAATTGTTGGCCGCCCTGCTGCACAGTCCGGGTGTGGTGCTCACCAAGGCAGAACTGCTCGCCTCGTTGTGGCAGCGCAATGAGGCCAACTTGTCGGACAACGCGTTGGCCAACGCAGTTTCCAAACTGCGCCGGGCGCTCGGGGAGGCGACCGGTGCCCTGGTGCGAACCGTGCCGGGCGTTGGGTATTTGCTGGAGGGACCGATTGAGCGGGTGGCCCAGGCGCACCGAGGTGATGCGCCTCTCATGCTCAAACCTGGCCAAAAGGTAGCGGGCGCAGAGGACTACAGGTTGAAATCATTGCTGGCGGAAAGCCGCAACAGCAGTGTATGGCTGGCCGAGCACGAATCCAGCAGGCAGCCAAGCGTCTTCAAGTTCTGCAATAGTGGCGATGGCCTTAGCGCGCTCAAGCGCGAATTCACGCTGGCCAAGGTCTTGCGGCAGAGCCTGGGCAGACGCCCGGACAGGGTCGAGATTCTCGCCGCCAATTTTTCCGATGCGCCGTATTGGCTGCAGAGTGAACATTGCGGAGAAAACTTCCTGAACTGGGCCACCACCGACCCGGCCGCCAAGGCGATGAACACCGACCAGCGCGTCGCCCTGTTTCTACAGGTGGCGCAGAGCGTGGCAGTTGCCCATTCCGTGGGCGTGCTGCACAAGGACATCAAGCCGGCCAATGTGCTGATTGAACCGCGCGGCGACTCCGGCTGGCAGATCCGGCTGACGGATTTCGGCAGTGGCCGGCTGCTGGATCCCGGCACGCTTCAAGCGCTGGGGGTGACCGCCATGGGCCTGACACTCACGGAGCGAGTGAGCCTCGATTCAGGCCGGGGCACCCTGATGTACCTGGCCCCCGAGCTGCTTGCCGGCGAGGTGCCCACGGTTCAGTCGGATCTCTACGCACTCGGCCTGATGCTCTACCAGTGGCTGGTGGGCGACTTCCGCAGGCCCTTGTCGACGGGCTGGGAGACGGACATCGCCGATCCACTGCTGAGGGACGACATTGCCGCCGCTACCCATGGCCAGGCTGCACAACGCTGCGCCAGCGT
>NZ_VIDT01000346.1 GCF_006519715.1 Ideonella azotifigens | reverse complement strand
GGCCCGGTCCACCGCCCGCGCCTCGATCAGCTCGGCCAGTGAATACAGCGCCATCACCATCGCCGCCTCGGGCCAGGCGCCAATCGCAAACGCGCCCAGCACTGCCACCGTCATCAGTGCGCTGATGTTCAGCTGCAGCCGGCGCTAGGCGGCCAGGCCCTTGCGCAGCACGCTGAAGCCCGCCAGCGCAATGGCCAAGGCGGCCAGGCCCATGCCCAGCGCCTGCAGGATGGGCGTGGCGGGTGCGAGCAGGTCCAGCAACTCGGCGCCGGCCGCAATCACCAATGCGGCGACCAGGCGCAGCGTCTCGCGCCGCAGGGCCTGTCGGCCGGTGTCGGCAGGCAATGGGGCGGACAGGGTTTCGGTGGCGAAGCCCGCGGCCTGGATGGCAGAGACCACGCCGGGCCAGGCCTCGGCCGGAACTGAGATCGCCAGCGCCCGCGCCGGCAGGTCGAACTTCAGCTGCTCGATGGCGCCAAACGTGGCCAGCGCCGCGCGGATCTGGTTTTCCTCGACGGGGCAATCCATGTCCGGGATGCGCAGCAGCAACTGACCCGGCGCGGCGGCGGTGGCTGCTCGCAAAGGCGCTGCTTCGTGGGCGCAGCAGCCACCACAGGACGCGGCGGGCGCTGGCGCGTGATCGTGGTCGTGGTCGTGGTCGTGCGGCCGGGCGGTGTGGGTGGACATGGCGGTTTCCAGAGCGTTGGCCGGATTGGAAAGCCTGTAGCCACTCCAGAGTCAAGCCGCTGCCGCCAGCAGGGAGAAGCGGCCTGGCTGCCTAGAATTGCCGCACCCAGACTTGAGGGTCACGAAGATGAAGATTGGCGTTCTGGCCGAGGCGGCTGCCACGCCGGTGGAGACCATCCGCTACTACGAGCGGCAAGGGCTGCTGCCGGCGCCTGCGCGCACCGAGGGCAATTTCCGGGTCTACCTGCCGGAGCATCTGGCGCGGCTGCAGTTCATTCGCCACTGCCGCGGGCTGGACATGTCGCTGGACGAGGTGCGGCAGTTGCTGCGCTTCAAGGACGCGCCCGGCGGCGACTGCCATGACGTGAACCAGCTGCTGGACGCGCACATCGGCCATGTCAGCCAGCGCATCCGCGAGCTGCGCCAACTGGAAAAGCAGCTGAAGGCCTTGCGCGAGCAGTGCAGCGGTGCTTCGGCGGCGGCGCAGTGCGGCATCCTGTCCGGGCTGGAATCGGCCGCGCGCGAAGTGGCACCTGTGCAGGGCAACAAGGCCGGCGGCCACCTGCGGGCGGTGCATGGTGGACCGGCCCATGCAGCCCATGTCCACGAGCCGGTGCAGGCCATCCAGGCGGGCTTGAACCTGTCGTCGGGGCAAGGGTCCTAGCGGGTCCTACAATCGGCGGTTGCCGTGCGCCCCGGGTCTTCGAGCAAGACTCTGGTCGGTGCCGCGGGCCTTTTGCGTGGCCGCCTCGCGGCGACCACACTCTCCCACAAGGAATTCACGTGTCGATCTCTTCTGTTTCTCTTGCCCAGGCCGCTGGCGGCATGTCCGGTCTGGTCCAGTTCCTGCCGATGGTCGGCATTTTCGTGGTGATGTACTTCATCATGATCCGGCCACAGATGAAGCGCCAGAAGGAGCTGAAGGCCATGATCGAGGCGCTGGCCAAGGGCGATGAAGTCGTCATCGGCGGCGGGCTGCTGGGCCGCATCAGCAAGGTCTCTGAAAGCATCCTGTTTGTCGAGATCGCCAAGGATGTGGAAGTCCAGGTGCAGCGCCACACCGTCGTGCAGGTGCTGCCCAAGGGTTCGATGAAATAAGCTGCGCCGCTGGCGTCCGCCTTTTCGTTTCTTTGCCTTCTGAATCCGGTCGGCCCGCCTTGGCGGGCCGTCGTCACATGGCGCGGGCTGTGTCCCAGCCCGCGAACTGCCCATGAATCGCTACCCTCTGTGGAAATACGTGCTGCTGGCGTTCGCGCTGGTCATCGGCCTGGTCTACACGCTGCCCAACCTGTTCGGCCAGTCGCCAGCGGTGCAGGTTTCCAGCGGCAAGGTCGTTGTCAAGGTCGACGGCTCGCTGGTTGGCCGGGTGCAGCAGGCGCTGGACGCCGCCGGGCTGAAGCCCGACTACGTGCAGCTGGAAGGCAACTCGGTGCGCGCGCGCCTGGCCGACACGGATGCGCAGCTCAAGGCCAAGGACGTGATCGGCAAGGCGCTGAACGCCGATCCGGCTGATCCGTCGTACATCGTTGCGCTGAACCTGGTGTCGCGCTCGCCGCAGTGGCTGGCGAGCCTGCATGCGCTGCCGATGAACCTGGGCCTGGACCTGCAGGGGGGCGTGCACTTCCTGATGCAGGTCGACATGAAGGCGGCGCTGACCAAGAAGGCCGAATCGCTGACCGGTGACATCCGCACGCTGCTGCGCGACAAGAATGTGCGCCATTCCGGCATCTCGCGCGATGGCAACACGGTCACCGTCAACTTCCGCGACGAGGCCACCCGCAGCACCGCGCTGGGCCTGCTGAGCGACAGCCTGCCCGATGTGCAGTGGACGCCACAGGCCGGCGCGAATGGTGACCTGTCGCTGAGCGGCGCGCTCAAGCCCGCCGAGGCCATCAAGGTGCAGCAGGCTGCGCTCAAGCAGAACATCACCACGCTGCACAACCGGGTCAACGAACTCGGCGTGGCCGAGCCGGTGATCCAGCAGCAGGGGCTGGACCGGGTCGTCGTGCAACTGCCTGGCGTGCAGGACACCGCCAAGGCCAAGGACATCATCGGCCGCACCGCGACGCTGGAACTGCGCATGGTCGACGACAGCGCCGAAGCCGCTGCGGCGGCCACCGGCAGCGGGCCGGTGCCGTTTGGCACCGAGCGCTACGTCGAGCGTGGGGGGCGCCCGCTGATCGTCAAGCGCCAGGTCATCCTCACCGGCGACAACCTGGCCGACGCGCAACCCGGCTTCGACGACCACCAGCAGCCGGCCGTGCACCTGAAGGTCGATGCCAAGGGCACGCGCATCATGCGCGACATCTCGCGCGACAACGTCGGCAAGCGCATGGCCATCCTGCTGTTCGAGAAGGGCAAGGGCGAGGTCATCACCGCGCCGGTGATCCGCGGCGAGCTGGGTGCCAGCTTCCAGATCTCGGGCAGCATGACAACCCAGGAAGCCACCGACACCGCGCTGCTGCTGCGCGCTGGCTCGCTGGCCGCGCCGATGGAAATCATCGAAGAACGCACCATCGGCCCCAGCCTGGGCGCCGACAACATTGCCAAGGGCTTCCACAGCCTGACCTATGGCTTCGCGGCGATCGCCGTGTTCATGTGCCTGTACTACCTGCTGTTCGGCGTGTTCTCCACGCTGGCCTTGGCCTTCAACCTGCTGATGCTGGTGGCCATGCTGTCGATGATGCAGGCCACGCTGACGCTGCCCGGCATTGCCGCCATTGCGCTGGCGCTGGGCATGGCCATCGACGCCAACGTGCTGATCAACGAGCGGGTGCGCGAGGAATTGCGCAATGGCAGCTCGCCGCAGGCGGCGATCCACGCCGGCTACGAGCGTGCGTTTGCCACCATCCTGGACTCCAACATCACGACGCTGATCGCCGGCGTTGCGCTGCTGGCCTTCGGTTCCGGCCCGGTGCGCGGCTTTGCGGTGGTGCACTGCCTGGGCATCGTGACCTCGATGTTCTCCGCGGTGATGTTCTCGCGTGGCCTGGTGAACCTCTGGTACGGCCGCCAGAAGAAGCTCAAGTCGGTTTCCATCGGCCAGATCTGGCGCCCGGCGGGTGCCGCTGGCGCCTCGACATCGACCGAGGTCCAACCCTCCGACGCCAGCTGACAGGCTTCTGCCGCAGCCCCGCAAGCAACGTTCTCCCAGAGGTTCTGCCATGGAATTCTTCCGTATCCGGCGCGACATCCCGTTCATGCGGCATGCGCTGGTGTTCAACGCTATCTCGGCGCTGACCTTCGTCGCCGCCGTGTTCTTCCTGGTCACGCGCGGCCTGCACTTCTCCAACGAGTTCACCGGCGGCACAGTGCTGGAGGTGGCCTACACCCAGGCCGCCGACCTGGCCCGCACCCGCGAGGTGGTCGAGAAGATGGGTTTTGGCGAAGTGCAGGTGCAGAATTTCGGCACCTCGCATGACGTGATGATCCGCCTGCCGGTCAGCAAGACCACCAAGGCTGCCGACATGGCCAGCAACGTGTTTGCCGAGCTGTGCCACGCTGAATCCGGCCAGGTGGCTGACCGCCAATACACCACGCCACAAGGCGAGCAGGTGAGCCGCAAGGCTTGCGAAGTGGCCGGTGCCGAGCCGCTGAAGCTCTCGCGCACCGAGTTCGTCGGCCCGTCGGTCGGCGAAGAGCTGGCCTGGGACGGCGGCAAGGCGCTGATCTTCGTCGTGCTGGGCATCATGGCCTATCTTGCGATCCGCTTCGAGTGGAAGTTCGCGGTCGCCGCGATCATCGCCAACCTGCACGACGTGGTCATCATCCTGGGCTTCTTCGCCTTCTTCCAGTGGGAGTTCTCGCTCTCGGTGCTGGCGGCGGTGCTGGCGGTGCTGGGCTACTCGGTGAACGAGTCGGTGGTCATCTTCGACCGGATCCGCGAGGCCTTCCGCAAGTACCGCAAGATGAGCACCCACGAGGTGATCGACCACGCGATCACGTCGACGATGAGCCGCACCATCATCACCCACGGTTGTACCGAAATGATGGTGCTGTCGATGCTGGTGTTTGGTGGCCCCACGCTGCACTACTTCGCGATTGCGCTGACCATCGGCATCCTGTTCGGCATCTATTCGTCGGTGTTCGTCGCCGCGGCCATTGCGATGTGGCTGGGCGTCAAGCGAGAGGACTTGATCAAGTTCTCGGCGGCCAAGGAAGGTGATCCGAACGATCCGAACAGCGGAGCGGTGGTGTAGAGTGGAAAGTCCACTCGAACAGATACGGATTCATGCCTGACGCAGTTGCCGGCGCCCCCACGATAGACCAGGCCCGGCATTTCTTTGCCGACCAGGTCTTGAAGGACTTGCAGCCGCTGCGTGAGGCTGCGATCGCCGAGGCGCATGTGCTGCTGGACCAGACTGCCGAGCGCGCGGTGATGCAGCTGCGCCAGGACACGCTGCAGGACCTGATGCGCAATGGCAGCCAGTGGTTGCCGCTGGTCGCCAGCACGCTTCGCGCCAAGCTCTTGCCGGAAGCACCGCACACCACGCTGGCCGAGTTCGCTGGCGCCTTTGCTGGCGGCGGCGGGCTGCAACTGGTCGACGACGCGACCATCCAGCGCAACATCCTGATCTCCCGGCTCACGCTGGCCGTGCTGGACCGCACGACCTGGGAATTTGCCGACCTGCGCGCGCGGCTGACCGATCTGTCCGGCCAGAGCGACCTGGACGACGACGACCTGTTCCGCCCGCAAGTCGTGGCGCGCGGCATGCTGAAGGCCTGGCTGGAAGCCGGGCTGACGCTGGAGAGCTGGCGCATGCTGGAGAACGTGCTGCACAAGGCCTGTTCCGAGCACGTCGAAAAAGCCTTTCACGCGACCAATCAGTGGTTGATTGAACGTGGCGTGCTGCCCCGCGTCGACCTGCGACCCTTCATCCGCCGCTCCGACGGCACCAGCACCAGCCCCACGCCGCTGGACACCACCAGCGGCGCACCTTCCACCACGTCCGGACCCAGCACCCAGTCCGACAGCTCCGGCTGGAGCGAACCCCAGCCACTGGGCCCCAACATCAGCCGGGTCATGCCGGCTTCGCTGTCGCAAGGTAGCGGCCAGGGCGGCCAGCACCCATCCGGCCAGCGTGCCCAGGGTGGCCAGCCGCAAGGCGGCGCGGTGGCGCGCGGCGGTGCGGGTGGACCCGGTT
>NZ_VIDT01000345.1 GCF_006519715.1 Ideonella azotifigens | reverse complement strand
TTCGGCCAGGCGCCGGTCCACCCGCAGGTGGCTGAGGTAACGCGGCAGCGGATCCGGCAGCAGGTCCGGCCCGACGGTAGGCGGTGCCGCGTCGACCATCGCGGCGCTTATTCGCCCACCAGCAGCCGGCCCAGCGCGGCGCTGGCAATGTCGCCGACCTGGACCAGGAACTCGGTGCCCATGTCGCTCTGGTAGCGCAGCGCGTCCGGCGAGCCCAGCACCAGCAGGCCGAAGCATTCGCCAGCGGACTTGCCCAGGCGCAGCGGCACCAGCGCGACGGACTGCGCCGGCGTCGGGTCGCCCAGCCAGCTGGTGGCCTCGAACTGGGCGTTCAGGCCGCAGTAGGGCTGGGTCAGGCTGGACGCGAAGGTCTTGATGTCGTCGCTCACGGCCTGCGCCCACGGCAGGTGGCCGTGGCCGGCCGAGACGCCCCAGACCCGCACAGCGGCCTGCGGGATCAGGAACTCGTGCTTCAGCTCCTCGATCAGCACCTGGCCCAGCAGCGAGGCACTGCGCGCCAGCATCAGCGCGCAGGTCCAGCGGTGCATGCGCTCGGCGATTACCACGTTGTCCTGCCCGGCGCGGATCATCTCGATGATCTTGCGCTCCAGCCCCTTGATGCGCTCGCGCAGCATTTCCATCTGCCGCTCCTGCAGCGAAACGGCGCGCAGCCCGTGCGGGCTGGTCAGCTGCACGGTGGACAGCAGTTCGGCATGGCGCTCGAAGAAACCGGGCGTGTTGACCAGGTAGTTGGCGATGTCGTCTTCGGTGATGCCTTGCAGCGGGGTGGTCACAGTTCGATCTCTCCTTCAAACACGGTCACCGCGGGGCCGGTCATCAAGACCGAATGCCCGGGGCCGTTCCATTCAATCGTCAGCACGCCGCCACGGGTGTGCACGTCCACCTTGCTGTCCAGCCAGCCCAGGCGAATGCCGGCGACGACCGCCGCGCAGGCCCCCGTGCCGCAGGCCAGGGTCTCGCCCGCGTCGCGCTCGAAGACGCGCAGCTTCACTTCGCTGCGGCTCACCACCTGCAGGAAGCCGGCGTTGACCTTCCGGGCGAAGCGCGCGTGGACCTCGATGCGCGGGCCCCAGCTGGCCACCGGTGCGGCGTCCACCTCGGGCACGCGCAGCACGGCGTGCGGGTTGCCCATGGAGACGACGGCCACTTCGGCGGTGTCGCCCCCTGCGTCGCCATCACCCAGGTCCAGCGGCCACAGCTCGAAGCCGTTGACCATGCGCGGCACCAGACCCGAAGGGTCGAACGGCAGGCGGGCCGGCTCGAAGACGGGCTGGTTCATGTCCACCGTGACACGGCCATCGGCCTGCAGGCGCAACTCCAGCTCATTGTTGACGGTGGCCACGCGGATGGTGTCGCGCTCGCTCAAGCCATGGTCGCGCACGTAGCGCACGAAGCAGCGCGAGCCATTGCCGCACTGCTCGACCTCGTCGCCACTCGCGCCATTGAAGATGCGGTAGCGGAAGTCCACGCCGGGCCGGTCCGCGGCCTCGACGACCAGGATCTGGTCCGCACCGACGCCAAAGCGCCGGTCGCCCAGCAGGCGCAGCTGATCGCGGCTCAGCGCCAGCGGCGCCTGGGTCGCGTCCAGCACGACGAAGTCGTTGCCGGCGCCGTGCATCTTGGTGAATCGCAAACGCATGGCGCGATTATCCGCGCTCGCGCGCTGCCGGCCCCTCGGTTCGCGGGGTTTGCCCAGGGATTTTCGACCGGCTGGCTTAAGGGCCGCGCCAGCACCGACGCCTAGTCACGGTGAGGGCGTCGCAAGGCGGCCCTGACTTCCAACCCAGCCAAGGAGTTCCCCATGCTCAGCCTGAACACCAATGCCGCCGCCCTGTCGACGCAAAGCGCCCTGGCCAACAGCCAGAAGGCCCTGACCACCTCGATGACCCGCCTGGGCACCGGCAACCGCGTCAATTCCGCGATGGACGACGCCGCCGGCCTTCAGATCGCCACCCGCCTGAACGCGCAAACCCGCGGCATGGCCGTGGCCCAGCGCAACACGCAAAACGGCATCTCGATGATGCAGACGGCCGAAGGCGCATTCAGCGAGGTCACCGACATGCTGCAGCGCATGAAGGACCTGGCCACCGAAGCAGCCAACGGCACCTCGTCTGCCGACGACAAGACCGCCATGCAGTCCGAATACGACGCGCTGGGCCAGGAGCTTTACAACGTGATGAACAACACCACCTTCGGCGGCGCCAAGCTGCTGGCCGGTGGCACGCTGGGCGCCGGTGGCGTGACCTTCCAGATCGGCGCCAGCGCCAGCGAAACCATGGCGGTGAACGTCTCGACCGACATGACCACGCTGGGCACCGACCTGCTGGCCGCCACCGCCAACTACGCGGCAGCTGGCAGCACCGGCACCGAACTCACCGCCGCCGGTGGCGCCAATGCCGCCATCACCAAGCTGGACACGGTGCTGAAGGACGTAGGCAAGGTGCGCTCGGCCCTCGGTGCCGCGTCCAACCGGCTGGATCACGTCTACAACAACCTGGCCAACATGAGCACCAACACGACCGCCGCCAAGGGCCGCATCATGGACGTGGACTACGCCACCGAAACGTCCAACATGACCGCCAAGCAGATGCTGCTGCAGGCCGGCACCTCGATGCTCAAGCAATCGGGCTCGATGTCGCAGATGGTCCTGTCGCTGATGCAATAAGCCTCGGCCCCTCCCATGAGCAAGCCACCTCCGGGTGGCTTTTTTCATGCCCTGCTTTAAGCGCCGAGCGCCACCGGTCGCCTATCAGGGGTGAGGGCGTCGACACGAGGCCCCGACTTTCCAACCCAGCCAGGAGTTCCCCGTGCTCAGCCTCAATACCAACGCCGCCGCCCTGTCGACGCAAAGCGCCCTGGCCAACAGCCAGAAAGCCCTGACCACCTCGATGACCCGTCTGGGCACCGGCTATCGCGTGAATTCCGCGATGGACGATGCCGCCGGCCTGCAGATCGCCACCCGCCTGAACGCCCAGACCCGCGGCATGGCCGTGGCGCAAAAGAACACCCAAAACGGCATCTCGATGATGCAGACGGCAGAAGGCGCATTCAGCGAAGTCACCGACATCCTGCAGCGCATGAAGGACCTGGCGACCGAGGCGTCCAACGGCACCTCGTCGGTTGACGACCAGGATGCCATGCAGTCGGAGTACGACGCGCTGGGCCAGGAAATCGGCAACATCATGAAGAACACCACCTTCGGCGGCGCCAAGCTGCTGGTCGGCGGCACGATGGCCGCAGCGGTGACCTTCCAGATCGGGGCCTCGGCCGCCGAAACCATGACCGTCAATGCCAGCACCGATCTGGCCACGGCAGTGACGGACATCACCGCAGCCACCGCCAACTACGCGGCCGCCACGGCGCACGCCACCGGCACCGGTGAAATCAATGCCGCCAATGCCAATGGCACGATCGACAAGCTGACCACGGCGCTGAAATCCGTCGGCGCGGTGCGCTCCACCCTGGGTGCAGCGTCCAACCGTCTGGACCATGTGTACAACAACCTGTCCAACATGAGCACCAACACGACCGCCGCCAAGGGTCGCATCATGGACGTGGACTACGCAACGGAAACGTCCAACATGACTGCCAAGCAGATGCTGCTGCAGGCCGGCACTTCGATGCTCAAGCAATCGGGCTCGATGTCGCAGATGGTGCTGTCGCTGATGCAGTAAGCCTCCGCTTTGTCAGCCGCCAAGCCACCTTCGGGTGGCTTTTTTCATTCCCGGGTTTAAGCCCGATCGAAACCTCGTCGCCTATCCGGGTTGAGGGCGTCGACACGAGGCCCCGACTTTCCAACCCAGCCAGGAGTTCCCCATGCTCAGCCTCAATACCAACGCCGCCGCCCTGTCGACGCAAAGCGCCCTGGCCAACAGCCAGAAGGCCCTCACCACCTCGATGACCCGCCTGGGCACGGGCTATCGCGTCAATTCCGCGATGGACGACGCAGCGGGCCTGCAGATCGCCACCCGCCTGAACGCCCAGACTCGCGGCATGGCGGTCGCCCAGCGCAACACGCAAAACGGCATTTCGCTGATGCAGACGGCAGAAGGCGCCTTCAGCGAAGTGACGGACATCCTGCAGCGCATGAAGGACCTGGCCACCGAAGGTGCCAACGGCACGGCTTCGACCGACGACAAGACCGCCATGCAGTCGGAATACGACGCGCTGGGCCGCGAGCTGAAGAACGTCATGGACAACACCAGCTTCGGCGGCCAGTCCCTGTTCGCCACCGGCACCAACGCCGCGGCCGTGACCGGCGGCACCAGCACGCTGGGCAAGACCGGCGGCGTGACCTTCCAGATCGGCGCCAGCGCCAGCGAAACGATGACGACCAACGTCTCGGCATCGGTCGCCGGGCTGACGAACGACGGCGGCACGCTGGGCCTGGCCAGCGCCGCCTACAAGACCACGGCCACCGCGGCCACGGTGGGCACCGAGATCGGTGCCGCGGCGACCATCACCTTGCTGGACAACGCACTGAAGGACGTCGGCACGGTGCGCTCGGCCCTCGGCGCGTCCTCCAACCGCCTGGACCACGTCTACAACAACCTGGCCAACATGAGCACCAACACCACGGCTGCCAAGGGCCGCATCATGGACGTGGACTACGCCACGGAAACGTCCAACATGACTGCCAAGCAGATGCTGCTGCAGGCCGGCACTTCGATGCTCAAGCAATCGGGCTCGATGTCGCAGATGGTGCTGTCGCTGATGCAGTAAGCACCGGCCCATCCATCACCAAGCCACCTCCGGGTGGCTTTTTTTCATTCCGGCGTTTAAGTGCGGTTCGCTGCCTGTCGCCTTGACTGGTTAAGGGCATCGAGACGAAGCCCACCCTTCCCCACCAGCCCAGGAGTTCCCCATGCTCAGCCTCAATACCAACGCCGCCGCCCTGTCCACGCAAAGCGCCCTGGCCAACAGCCAGAAGGCCTTGACCACCTCCATGACCCGCCTGGGCACCGGCTACCGCGTCAACTCCGCGATGGACGACGCCGCCGGCCTGCAGATCGCCACCCGCCTGAACGCGCAAACGCGTGGCATGGCCGTCGCCCAGCGCAACACGCAGAACGGCATCTCGATGATGCAGACGGCAGAAGGCGCGTTCAGCGAAGTCACCGACATCCTGCAGCGCATGAAGGACCTGACGACCGAAGGCGCGAACGGCACCGCGTCGACCGACGACAAGGCCGCCATGCAGTCCGAATACGACGCGCTGGGCCAGGAGCTCTACAACATCACCGCCAACACCACCTTCGGCGGCGCCAAGCTGCTGGACGCCGCGACCGGCTCGTTGGCCGCCACCACCGGCGTGACCTTCCAGATCGGTGCCAGCGCCAGCGAAACCATGAAGGTGGACGTGTCGGCCAGCCTGAAGACTGGCGGCACGCTGGACGCCGCGCTGAAAGCCGCCAGCGCCAACAACTACAAGGCCTCGGGCTGGACGGCCGGCACCGAAATCGGCTCTGCCGCGTCGATCACGCTGCTGGACACTGCACTGAAGGAAGTTGGCACCGTGCGCTCGGCACTGGGCGCCGCGTCCAACCGGCTGGACCATGTCTACAACAACCTGGCCAACATGAGCACCAACACCACCGCTGCCAAGGGCCGCATCATGGACGTGGACTACGCGACGGAAACGTCCAACATGACTGCCAAGCAGATGCTGCTGCAGGCCGGCACCTCGATGCTCAAGCAATCGGGCTCGATGTCGCAGATGGTGCTGTCGCTGATGCAGTAAGCCTCGGCCCATGTCACAAGCAAGCCACCTCCGGGTGGCTTTTTTCATGCCCTGCTTTAAGCGCCGAGCACCACCGGTCGCCTATCAGGGG
>NZ_VIDT01000344.1 GCF_006519715.1 Ideonella azotifigens | reverse complement strand
CGCAAGAAGGTGCTGCAGCGCTTCGCCGAGAAGATCCTGGCCGCCGGTGAAGAACTGGCGCTGCTGGAGACGCTGGACATGGGCAAGCCGGTGCAGTATTCGCTGGGCGTGGACGTGTCGGCCACCGCCCGCTGCATTGCCTGGTACGGCGAAGCCGTGGACAAGGTCTACGACGAGATCGCCCCGACCGGCGACAGCGCGCTGGCCCTCATCACCCGCGAAGCCATGGGCGTGATCGGCGCCATCGTGCCCTGGAACTACCCGATGATCATGGCCGCCTGGAAGCTGGGCCCGGCCCTGGCCGCCGGCAATTCCGTCGTGCTCAAGCCCAGCGAAAAGAGCCCGTACACCGCCGCCCGCCTGGCCGAACTGGCCGTTGAAGCCGGCCTGCCGCCAGGCGTGTTCAACGTCGTGCCTGGCTACGGCCACGAGGCCGGCGAAGCGCTGGCGCTGCACATGGACGTGGACGCCATCGGCTTCACCGGCTCGACCCGCGTGGGCCGCCGCATGCTGGACTACGCAGGCCGTTCCAACCTCAAGCGCGTCTACAACGAGCTGGGCGGCAAGTCCGCCTTCCTGGTGTTCGAAGACTTCAAGGACATCGCCCGCGCCGCGCAAACCGTTGCCGGCAGCATGTTCTTCAACCAGGGCGAAAGCTGCAACGCACCCTCGCGCGTGCTGGTGCACGACAGCGTGGCCGACGAGTTCGTCAAGCTGGTGGCTACCGAGGCGCCGAAGTACGCCGCGGGCGATCCGCTGAGCGGCAAGGCCGAGCTGGGCGCGCTGGTCGATGAAACCCAGATGCGCACCGTGCTCGGCTACATCGACGCCGGCAACACCGAAGGCGCACGCTGCGTGGCCGGCGGCCGCCAGGCGCGCAGCGAAACCGGTGGCTACTACGTCGAGCCCACGGTGTTCGACGGCGTGACCAACGACATGAAGATCGCCCGCGAGGAAATCTTCGGCCCGGTGATGAGCATCATCCGCTTCAAGACCGAAGCCGAGGCCGTGGCCATGGCCAATGCCTCCAGCTACGGCCTGCAGGCCAGCGTGTGGAGCGACAGCCTGAACCGCGCCCACCGCGTGTCCCGTGCGCTGCGAGCCGGCACCGTGCACGTCAACCAGTACGACGAAGACGACATCACCGTGCCCTTCGGTGGCTACAAGCAGAGCGGCAACGGCCGCGACAAGTCGCTGCACGCGTTCGACAAGTACACCGAACTGAAGACGACCTGGATCCGCCTTGACTGACCTCCACCAGCGCCTTGCCACGCAGGGCGTTCACACGCTGATCGCCCAGTTCGCAGACGTGCACGGCACGGCCAAGGGCAAGTACGTGCCCTTGGCGCATCTGGACGATCTGCTCAAGACGGGCGCTGGCTTTGCCGGCCCGTCCATCTGGGGCACGGCCTTGCCGCGCACTGGTGCGCGGGCCGAGTACTACGCGCGGCCGACCGAGGACAACATCCAGGCGCTGCCGTGGATGCCCGGCTACGCGCTGGCCACCAGCAGCGGTTTCGTCGACAACCAGCCTTTCGAGGCCTGCCCACGCCAGGTGTTGCAGCGCGCCACTGGGCGGCTGGCCGAACGCGGTTGGAGGCTGAAGACCGGCATCGAGCCGGAGTTCTTCCTGCTGAAAGCAAAGGACGGCCGCTGGCTGCCGGCAGATGATGCGGACCGTCTGGACAAACCCAGCTACGACCTGAAGTCCATGCCGCGCCAGGCCGCCTTCCTGCAGGCGCTTGGCCAGGCGCTGACCGACGCCGGGCTGGACGTGTTGCAGCTGGACCACGAAGACGCCCACGGCCAGTACGAGGTCAACTTCGCGTTCGACGAAGCGCTGGCCAGTGCCGATCACCTGATGCTGTTCAAGCTCGCCGCGCACACGCTGGCCGAGCAGCACGGCACCGTGTTCTCGATGATGCCCAAGCCGTTTGCGAACCAGCCGGGCAGCGGGCTGCACTTCCATGTGTCGCTGTGGGATGAGGCGAACCGCTGCGTGTTTGCGCCGGTGGCGGACGAGCCCGGCGCGCTGCTCTCGCCGCTGGCGCGCCACTTCATTGGTGGCGTGCTGGCGCATTCGGCAGCGCTGTGCGCGCTGGCCGCCCCCACGGTCAACAGCTACAAGCGGCTGGTGGTCGGCGAGTCGCTTTCAGGCACCAGTTGGGCGCCGGCCTACGTTGCGCACGGGCCGAACAACCGCACCGCGGTCGTCCGCACCCTGCCCGGCCGTTTCGAATGGCGGCTGCCGGACGCCAGCGCGAACCCGTACCTGGCAACGGCTGCGCTGATCGCCGCCGGGCTGGACGGCATCGATCGCCAGCTGGACCCGGGCCCGGACTGCACCGAGGACTTGTTCGCGCTGTCGCTGGGCGAGATCCGCGCGCGTGGCATCGCGCTGCTGCCGCAGTCGCTGGACGAAGCAGCCGACGCGCTGGCGGCAGACGAGATCGTCTGCGCTGCGCTGGGCCCGGTGCTGAGCGCAGAGTTCATCCGGCTGAAGAAAGCCGAGTGGCTGGCCTACGCCCGCCACGTCAGCGACTGGGAACTGCAGCGCTACGCGACGATGTTCTGATCGCCGCGAAGCGCGACGCGATGCAGCCTCACTTGATCGTGCTGAGGTAGGCGATCAGGTCCGCCCGCTCCTTGGCGTCTGGCAAGCCGTCGAACTTCATCTTGCCGCCGGGCACGGCCTTCTTGGGCAGGGTCAGGTAGGCGTCCAGCTGTTCCTGCGTCCAGGCGATGCCGCTGGCTTTCAGCGCGTCCGAATAGGCGAAGTCCGGCAGGGCGGCCGCCTTGCGCTGGAAGCTGCCAAACAGCGACGGGCCCTTCTTGTTGCGCCCTTCCTTCACGCTGTGGCACTCGGCGCAGTTTTCGGCGTACAGCTTGCCGCCCACCGCCATGTCGCCAGCGGCCCGGGCGGCCGGCAGCATGGCGGCCAGCGCCAGCATCGCGGCCGGCGCCGCCCATGAGGAGAGATGTCGGGTCATGTTGGCGGCTCTCACGTCAGAAACTGGTCCAGGCGAACAGGAACAGCGTGTTGTTGTCCGAAGCCTTGCGGCCGCTGCCGTCGTAGTTGCGGGCGGCACCGTTGTACTCGCTGTAGGCGGTGTACTGCGCACCCAGCCGCAGGTTGGCCCACGGCGCCAGCCACGAACCTTCCTTGCCCCAGGGCGTCCAGTCGGCCTGGAAGGTGGTGCCCTGGGTGTTGGGCTTGTTGTGCGCGTTGGCGCTGTACAGCGTGGCGTCGCTGTCGCCCGTGGTCAGGAAGCGGCCGACCGAGAAGCCCCAGGTCTGCAGCCAGGTGTACGAGGCATTGAGCTTGGTTTCGCGCAGGTAGCCACCGGCATGGCTGGCCTCGCCGGCTGCGAGCATCGCGTCGCGGCTCTGGCGCTCCCAGATGTGGCTGCCCTGCACGGTGAAGATGTGGTCCCGCGTGCCCAGGAACTGGTACTGCGCGTCCACGCCCAGGTCGTGATAGCGGTTGGTTGGCCCACCTGACAGGCGGTCAGGCTGGATGCCGGCATTGAAGCCGAACACACCCGCCGACCAGGCCTGGCGCTTCAGGTCCTTGAACCAGGCCAGGCGCCAGTAGGCGGTGTTGCCGGCCACGCGGCCAGGGTCGTCCGCAGTGCCCAGGCTCATGCGCTCCTGCGCAGTGCGCGAGAGGCCGCGGTAGGCGCCCAGCTCGGCATACCAGCTGTTGTCGTAGAAGGCATAGCCGGTGAGGCCCAGCACATGCTGCTCCAGCCCGCCATTGATCAGCGTGCCGGTCTCCACGCCGCCGAAGCCCAGCGGCGAGCCGGCATACGGGAAGCTCCACACCGGCAGGGTGTTGAACGGGTCCTGCACGCCGGGGTTGTTGTTCAACGTGGCGCCCAGGATCAGGTCCTTGCCGCCAATGTCGGTGACGTGTGCAAAGCGCAGGTCCATCTGGTCCAGCGAGCTGCTCTTGCCCACGCCGTCGTAGGTGATCTGCATGAACGAGCCCAGCTGGTCGGCCAGCTTGCCGGCGATGAACAGTGAGGCTTCGTCCAGCGTGCGGTTGTCGTTCAGGCGCGAGCCCGGCGCGGGCGCTTCGGCCTGGTCCTTGCCGGTGTGGGTGAACGAGCCCACCACCATCCCGGACAGCGGCACCTTGCCGGACTGGCCGTCGGTATCCGTGTAGCCGCCCATCTTGAACTTCACGCCAAACGGCGTGAGCTGCGGGCCGAAGCCGCCCACGTGGCAGGCCACGCAGTCCTGCCCGGTCTGGCGGGCATAGCTGGGCACCGCCTGGCTGCTGCCGGCGGCCATCAGCCCTGCAGCCAGGCCCAGCAAGGCCGCGCAGCGGCGAAACGAACTTAACAAGGTCATGGAGACTCCCGGAGGTCAGGCAAAAGATGGGGTGGCCTCGGCCTGCGCCGAGGCATGAAGGTGTGCAGTTCGCGCCGACTGCGCAGCCGGGCGCTCAGCTGCGAGCGCGCGCCCAGGGCCACATGGCGCGCAGCACGCCGTCACGCAGCGCCAGGTGGTGCCACAGCGCCGCGGCAGCATGGGCGCCAACCATGGCGGCCAGGATCCAGGCCAGCGTGCCGTGCCAGTCTTCCAGCGTGTCGGCGAGATCGGGGTCAGGCGCCAGCAAGGTGGGCAGCGTGCCCAGCAGTGGCAGCACCACCGGCTTGCCGGCGGCATTGGTGAGGGCCCAGCCGAGCAGCGGCAAACCCAGCAGGAAGACATAGAGCAAGCCGTGGATGCCCGAGGCCAGCCAGACCTGCCAGCGCGGCCGATCGGGCAGCACTTCCTGCAGTCGCCAACGGCTGCGCATCACCAGCCGAGTCAGTGCGAGGGCCCAGACGAGCAGTCCCATGACCCGGTGCAGTTGCAGCCAGGTCGCGCGCACCGCCTTCTCATCGATCAATTCCCGGCCGAGCACCAGCGCGAAGACGGCCAGCAAGGCCAGCGCGGAAAGCCAATGGGCAGCCGCCAGCGGACGAGGTTGGCGCGCCAGCGGTGCCGCGGCGGCCCGCTGTTCGGAAGACGGAAAGGCCATGCAGGACCCCTGAATCGGACAGAAGCCCTAGGCTAAGAGGGGCCGCCCTTCAAAAGCCTGACAGTCGCGCCTGCCGCAGGAATGACTCAGTCGTGCAGCGGCGGGAATTCCAGCCGCACCCGCAGGCCGCCCGCGGGCCCGGTCTCGCCCAGCGCCAGCGTGGCCCCGTGCCGCAAGGCCACTTCGCGCACGATGGCCAGGCCCAGGCCAGATCCGCCCCGGGCTGCGCCAGGCGCCTGGTAGAAGCGTTCCAGCACCCGCTCGCGTTCCTCGGCGGGGATGCCGGGGCCATCGTCTTCCACCACCAGCCAGGCGCCACCGCCCTGCGCCACGCCGCAGCTGGCGGTGACGCGGCCACCGGCAGGCGCATGGCGGATGGCGTTGTGGACCAGGTTGCCGATCAGCTCGTGCAGCATCCAGGCCGAACCCTGCACGGGCGCCGAAGCGGCGTCGAAGCCCAGGTCGATGCCGGCCTGCAGCGCCGGGTCCAGCCAGATCGAGGCGTCGTCTTCCAGCAGGTCGCGCAAGTCCACGCGATGGAAGGCTTCGGGCACTGCGGCCTCAGGGGCCGAGCGGGCCAGGGCCAGCATCTGCTGGGTGGAACGCGCCATGCGCTGCAGCGCGCCCGTCACCGCGGCGAGCCGGCTGCGTTGTTCCGGTGTTGCCTCCTTGCCGATCAGCTCCACCTGGGTCTGCACGCCAGCCAAGGGCGTGCGCAGCTGATGCGCGGCCTGCGACAGGAAGGCCTGCTGCGCCTGCGCCGCGGCGCGCACATGCGACATCAGCCGGTTCAGCGCCGCCACCAGCGGGCGCAGCTCCGCGGGCAGCG
>NZ_VIDT01000343.1 GCF_006519715.1 Ideonella azotifigens | reverse complement strand
GCCGTTCATCCGCGAAGTGTTCAACCAACTCGGTGCTACCAGCTTTGATGTCGCGCTGCAGTTCATGGACAACCTGGTCAACCGCGAAATCGATCTGTTGGCGGCGCAAACAAACGGCGCGGCGATTCTCGCCATCATCCGCACCGCGCTTGCCGCGGCGCCGGCGGCGCCAAGCACGGCGCAACAAGCGAGCCTGACGCGCGCCAACCTCATGCTCGGCAGAGTTGCCGGCGTGGCGGCGACGGCCGGCCCCATGGCGATGCAAGCGCGTGCCGAAAAGACCGTCAACGTCGACACCGTCAAGCTCGACGGCTCCAACCGTAACCCCGCGACCGATGTGCGGCTCGCCGACGCGATGTTGGCGCAGTGCAATGTGCGGCTGAACCACAGTGCCGACAAGACTGCCAGCGTGGCCCAGAGCAACGCCTGGGTTGGCGCCGACAAGATCCTCGCCGGACCGTCCTGCAGCTCGGTGAGCGGCGAACAGCGCAGGCTCAGCGAGGGCGCAAAGACGGACTTCGGCCTCAACGGCAAGATCCGCGTGTTCTACGTGCGTGAGCTCGGCAGCAAAGACCGTGCCGCGTCCTGCCCGCCGGCAGGTGTCGCCGCCTTGGCCAAGAACGTCACCTGGGTCAGCAACGACGCCACCGACCGCACCCTGGGCCACGAGTTGGGCCACCAACTGATCGACTCGGGCCCCAGTGTGGACGACCACACCAAGGACGTCAGCCGGCTGATGGCAACCTCCAACGACACCAGGCTGGGTGAAACGCTGACCGACACCGAGTGCAACCGGGTCTACAAGAATGCCTGAACGCCTTGCCTTTGTGCGGCACCAGGCCGACCAAGCCCCGCTGCACCCTCCGGGAGGGCCGCTGGACGGTGCCAGGCGGGATCGCCTGGAGCCCTTGTTCAGGCGTGACGTCAGCCAGGTCCGCCAGCTTGACGCGACGGTGCGCCACAGCCAGGAGCCGCCACGCCAATACCCGCTGTCGACCCTCAGCGTGGCCGAGACGGTCGGGCTCAAAGATCCACAAGCCCTCGATACGATCGAGAAGGCCGCCGAGGCGGCGATCCAGCAAGAACGGCAAGCCTCGCCATGAGCTCCTTCCCCGGTTCCCCCCGTCTGGTTCGCGGCGGCCTGGTCCTGGTTGACCCGGCGACCGGTGCGGTGCTGCGCATCATCGCGCTGCAGTACAACCCCGACACGCTGACGCGCAGCCTGCAGGTCAAGGGCGCCGGGGCGGAAAGTGGCGACCACGTCGAGGCACTGCGGCTCAAGGGCCCGCCGGTCGAGACGATCAAGGTCGAGGCCGAGATCGACGCGACCGATGCGATGGAGGCCAACGACGGCCAGACCAACGAGGCCGGGCTGCACCCGCAGTTGGCTGCGCTCGAAACCATCGTCTACCCGACCAGCGCCCACCTCAGTGCGAACAACAGCGAGGCCGGCTCGGGCTCGCTCGAAATTGCCCCAGCCCAGGCGCCGCTGCCGCTGTTCGTCTTCGGCGCCAAACGCATCGTGCCGGTGCGCATCACCGAGCTGTCGATCACCGAAGAGGCATTCGACGCGCATCTGAACCCGACGCGTGCCAAGGTCAGCCTGGGCCTGCGGGTGCTCAGCGTCGACGACCTGGGTTTCGACGTCAAGGGCGGCAGCCTCTTCATGACTTACCTGCAGGGCAAGGAGCAACTCGCCCGCCGCGCGGCGGGTGGCAGCTTCGCCAGCTTGGGGCTAAACGGCATTCCCTGAACCGGAGTTCGATTGTGGCCAACTACAACTTCTCACCCAACAGCCGCTACTACGACACGCCGACGAAGACGCTCACCGGCGCCGACGGCGACAACCTGGTCTACCTGGCGCGTCGCTTCGTGCCGCCCGGCAGCGCCTTCGCGCTGTTGAGCATCCACACGGTCGTCTCCGGTGAACGGCTGGACATCATCGCGGGCAGCGAACTCGGTGACCCGCTGGCGTTCTGGCGCCTGTGCGATGCGAACGATGCGATGCGGCCCGACGAGTTGACCGAGCAGATCGGGCGGCGACTGCGCATCACGCTGCCGCTGGGCATTCCCGCCACGCCGCTGACCTGAGGACCACCCGTGCTCCAGGGCATCCACCTCACGCTGATGATCGGCCCGGGCCTGCCGGCGCCGGCGCCGAAGGCCGTGATCGACGCGGTCCAGTCGGTGCAGGTGACCAGCGGGAAAGACAAGAGCGGCTTCCAGATCAGCTTCGCGGTGAGCAAGCGCTCGACGCTGCTGGACACGCTGCTGCCGGCCGGCTTCTTCGACCCGATCACCACGCGCGTGATCATCGTGGTCACGCTGGGCGGCTTTCCCAATGTGCTGATGGACGGCGTGGTCACGCGGCAGGAGCTCACGCCGAGCAACGAGCCGGGCCAGTCCACGCTGACCATCACCGGCGAGGACCTGTCCGTGCTGATGGACATCGTCCAGCTCAAGCTGTCATTCCCGCAGATGAATGACACGCTGCAGGCCAACGCGGTGCTGGCGCCGTACCTGGCCTTGGGCATCGTGCCGGTGGTGATCCCGTCGTTCATCCCCGACCTGCGGATTGCCACCGAAGGCTGGGACTCGCAGACCGGCACCCACCTGGAGCTGCTCAAGGACATCGCCAGGGCAAACGGCTTTGTGTTCTACGTCGAACCCGGCCCCTTGCCCGGTCAGAGCATCGCCTACCTGGGCCCGGACATCCGCATCCCCGTGCCGCAGCCGGCGCTGTCGATCAACATGGACGCGCACACCAATGTCGAATCGCTGAGCCTCTCGCTCGACGGGCTGGCCAAGGAGACGATGGTGGTGACGATCCTCGACCCGATCACCGGCAAGGTCCCGATCCCGCTGCCGATCCCCAGCATCAGCATCTTCCAGCCGCCGCTGGGCGCGCGGCCGACACCGCCGGCCAAGATCAGCTTCACCAACGACGTTGCCGGCGTCGGCGTGCAGCGCGCGCTGAAGAAGGTGCTGGGCCGCCTGCTCAAGGGTTCGGCCAACGCGATCACCGTCTCTGGCAGCCTTGACGTGCTGCGCTACGGCCACGTGCTGCGCTCCAAGGCCCTCGTCGGCGTGCGCGGTGCCGGCATCGCCTACGACGGCCTGTACTACGTCGACAGCGTGACCCACAACCTCAAGCGCGGCGAGTTCAAGCAAAGCTTCCAGCTCAGCCGCGACGGCCTGATTTCGTTGACCCCCAAGGTGCCGGTATGACGACTGATAACCGCTATCCCGGCCTCTACCGCGCCACGGTCGCGATCAATGTCGACCCCGAGTTCCGCGGCCGGCTGATGCTGAGCATTCCGGACGTGCTGTCCTTCATGCCGTCGACCTGGGCCGAGCCCTGCACCGCGCTGGCCGGGCCTACCGGCCCGCCGATGGGTGTGTACATGGTGCCGCCGATCGGCGCTGGCGTCTGGGTGATGTTCGAGCAGGGCGACGTCAACCGGCCGGTCTGGATCGGCTGCCGCTTCGATGTCGCGGCCAACGTGCCAACCCTGGCGCTGGCCGGCAACCCGGCCGACCCGAACATCTGCATCCAGTCGCTGCTGCAGCACATGGTGATGATCAGCGACATGCCGCCGTCGCCGGTCACCGGCGGCATCATCTTGAAGAGCACGACCGGGGCGATGATCGTCGTCAACGATTCGGGCATCTACATCTCCAACGGCAAGGGCGCGATGATGACGATGATCGGCCCGACCATCGACTTCAACGTCGGTGCGCTGACCATCACATGAGGAGATGAAGCGATGCCCGGCTTCCTCCTCCATACCGGTGCGGTGGTCCAGTGCACGCACGGCATCCCGGCGCAGATCCCGCCGGTGCAGCCGCGGGTGCTGGTCAGCGGCCAGCCGGTTGCGACGATGGCGAGCCAGATGCTCGTCACCGGCTGCCCGTTCACGATCCCCGGCCCCAAGCCGCAGCCCTGCCTGACGATCAAGTGGCTGATGCCCACCACCCGCGTGCTGGTGATGGGCCAGCCGGGCATCGTGCAGCCCTCGCCCGGCACCGGCCCGGGCCTGTGCCTGAGCCCCGAACAGATCCCCAACGGCCCGCCGATGGTGAGCTTCGTGCAGCCACGCGTGTTCGCGACCTGAGGAGCCACCATGGACATCGACTTCCCGCTGCATTTCGACGCCCGAGGCCGCACGGCGAGCGCAGGCCTGGACGAGCACGTGCGCGACATGATCGAGCAGTTGGTCTTCACCAACCATGGCGAGCGGGTGAACCGGCCCGACTTCGGCAGCGGCGCGATGCAGCTGGTCTTCGCACCCAACAGCCCCGAACTGGCCGCCACCGTGCAGTTCACGCTGCAGGCCGCATTGCAGATGTGGCTGGGTGACGTGATCGACGTGGCGGACCTGACGGTGACCGCTGACGACGCGCGCTTGGTGATCGCCCTGTCCTACGTCATCAAGGCCAATGGCCAGGCGCAGACCGCCAGCTTCAGCCGCAGCCTCTGAACACCACTGCAGGAACCGCCATGGACACCACCTGCCTCAGCGATCCGCGCCGCCAGGCCGTGCGATCGGCCACTGGCCGCAACGGGCTGGACCATGTCGAGACCGGCGACGACCCGACGACGCTGGTCGCTTACTTCCTCGGCAAGCTGCCGCCCGAATTGGCCGCCGATGCGCCGGATCTGCCGCGCCACCTGGCGATCGACGGCGGCGACGTGATCACCAGCTTGAAGATCATCGACGCCGACCCGCACGTGGACCCGGACCCCGAGCGCGACGACTTCCTGGTGATCCACCTCGACCGCGAGGGCGACCGCTCGCGCTACACGCTGCGGCTGGTCGACATCCAGGGCATCGACCCGCACTACGCGTCGGCCGATTTCAGCTTCCGCATCGACTGTGCGAGCGACCTGGACTGCAAGCCGGCCTGCGACTGCGCCCCCGCGGTGCTGGACGAGCCGCGCCCGAACTACCTGGCCAAGGACTATGCAAGCCTGCGCCAGCTGATCCTCGACCGATTGGCGCTGCTGGTGCCTACCTGGCACGAGCGCCATGTGCCCGACCTCGGCATCACGCTGGTCGAGCTGCTGGCCTACGTCGGCGACTACCTCAGCTACTACCAGGACGCCGTGGGCACCGAGGCCTACCTGGGCACCGCGCGCCAGCGCATCTCGGTGCGGCGCCATTCGCGGCTGGTCGACTACCGGCTGCACGAAGGCTGCAACGCGCGCGCCTGGGTGCAGGTGGGTGTCGATGTGGACACGCCGCCTCTGGCGTATGGGCAGCTCGCGTTCGTCACGCCCTGGCGGGACGACTTGGCCGAGCTGCCGCGCCTGTTGAGTCCCGGGCAGTTGGCCAACGTGGCGCCGTCGGCCATCGAGTGGTACGAGCCTTGCGTGGCGGACGCGACGCAGACCGTGGTCTTCCGCGCCGCGCACACCCGCGTCAGCTTCTACAGCTGGGGCAGGCGCTCCTGCTGCCTGACCGCCGGCGCGACGAGCGCCACGCTGCTGGACACCTGGCTGCCCGATGGCCAGCGCGCGCTGCAGCTGCAGCCGGGCGACGTGCTGGTCTTCACCGAAGTCAAAGGCCCCCGCACGGGCCTCGAAGCCGATGCCGACCCGACGCGTCGCTGGGCCGTTCGCCTGACCGAGGTCACGCCCGGCGAAGATCCGCTGTACCCGGTCGCGTTCGGCGACGGCGAAGGCCAGCAGACCCGGCCCACGCCGGTGCTGAACATCGCCTGGGGCCGCGACGACGCATTGCCCTTTCCGCTGTGCCTGACAACCATTGGCGCGGCGCCGGGCTGCGCCTATCTTCAAGACGTGTCGGTCGCGCTCGGCAACATCGTGCTGGTGGACCATGGCCGCGGCCAGCCGCCCGAGGCCTT
>NZ_VIDT01000342.1 GCF_006519715.1 Ideonella azotifigens | reverse complement strand
CACCGGCGCGCTGGAGATCACGCTGGACGACGCCTGCATGGACCGGCTGTTCAAGACCCTGGAGCCGGCGCGCACGGAGCGCGTGCGCAGCCGGGGGGACGCAGCGAACGCTGCCCGTCCCTTCCCGCACCGACTGGGCCTGGCCATGACGGCGCGGCTGCTGCAGAAGGAGCTGTCGCTGGGCACGCTGCTGGACCTGAAGGTTGGCGATGTGCTGCCGGTGCGCCTGGGTGCCACCGATGTGCTGATTGACGACGCCCGGCTGTTCACCGCGACGGTGGCCGAACGCCAGGGCAAGTTGTGCCTGACCACTTTTGAAGATGCGGAGTGACGCGATGAACATGAACGAGAACCTCGACCTGGACCAGTTGCTGGCCGACATGCCCGAATCCCTGGGCCTGGACGCGGAAGCCACGTCGGCAGCGCCGGTGGCCAAGCCCAAGCGCGATCTGTCGCAGATGATGCGGCGCATCCCGATCACGCTGACCCTGGAGGTCGGCAGCGCGCGGGTCACGCTGCAGGAGCTGGCCGAGCTGGGTGCGGAGTCGGTCATCGAGCTGGACGTGCTGGCCGGCGAGCCGCTGGTCATCAAGGCCAATGGCACGCCGGTCGGCCGTGCCGAGGTCGTGGTCTCCGGCGAGAACTACGGGCTCAAGGTCGTGGAGCTGAGCGCGCTGGACCTGGACGGTTTGCGCGGATGAACCGCTTAGGCCGAGTCTCCCTGCTGCTGGGCGGCCTGGCGCTGGCCGCGTCGGCCCAGGCGGCGCCGGAGCTGAACCTGCTGGACGTGGTCGCGCCCGGCAAGGCCGCGGGCGGCGGCGGCGCGATGTCGGTGAAGATGCAGGTCTTCGTCGTCATGACCCTGCTCGGGCTGCTGCCCGCGCTGTTCCTGATGATGACCAGCTTCACGCGCTTCGTGATCGTGCTGTCGCTGCTGCGCCAGGCGCTGGGGCTGCAGCAAGGCCTGCCGAATCGCATCGTCACCGGCGTCGCGCTGATCCTCACGCTGCTGGTGATGCGCCCGATCGGCGAGCAGATCTGGACCCAGGCCTTCATGCCGTTCGACCAGGACAAGATCGGCCTGGAGCAGGCGCTGCAGGTGGCCTCGGTGCCGCTGTCGCGTTTCATGCTGGCGCAGACCAGCAAGGCCGCGCTGCAGCAGGTGGCGGGCCTGGCGGGCGAGCCCAAGGTGGCCAAGCCCGAGGACCATGCCTTCACCGTCAAGCTCGCGGCCTTTGTGCTGAGCGAGCTGAAGACGGCCTTCCAGATCGGCTGCCTGTTGTTCATCCCCTTCCTGGTGATCGACCTGGTGGTGTCCTCGGTGCTGATGGCGATGGGCATGATGATGCTGTCGCCACTGGTCATCTCCTTGCCGCTCAAGCTGCTGCTGTTCGTGCTGGTGGACGGCTGGACCTTGACGGTGCAGACGCTGATCAGCAGCGTGCATCCGGTTTGAAAAAGGTGCCCGAATGCTGACGCCTGAAATCGCCTCGGACCTGATCGCCGAATGCCTGCGGCTGGTGATGCTGCTGGTCACGCTGCTGGTGCTGCCTGGCCTGATCATGGGCCTGCTGGTCAGCCTGTTCCAGGCCGCCACGCAGATCAACGAACAGACGCTGAGCTTCCTGCCGCGCCTGATGGTCACGCTGGTGACCGTGGGCGTGATGGGCCGCTGGATGGTGGTCACGCTGATGGACTACTGCGTGTCGATCTTCCACCGCGCGGCCACGCTGGTCGGCTGACGAGATCGCCGCGGCAACCATGGAAGCCTTGCTGCTCAAGCTGCCGGCGCTGGTCACGGCCTTGTGGTGGCCGTTCTGCCGCTGCCTGGCATTGCTGAGCGCCGCGCCGGTGCTGGGCGAGGCCATGCTGCCGGTGACCATCCGCGTGCTGCTGGCGCTGGCGCTGGCGCTGGCGGTGATCCTGATGCCCGTGGCCGCGCACAACGCCGTGGCCATCGATCCGTTTTCGCTGCACGGCCTGGCCGCCACCTTCGAGCAGGCGGTGATCGGCGTGGCCATCGGCCTGGCGCTGCAGCTGAGCATGGCGGCCATCCAGACGGCAGGCTTCGTGCTGTCCTCGCAGATGGGCCTGTCGATGGCGGTGATGAACGACCCGCTGAACGGCAGCTCGTCGGATGCCGTCTCCAACCTGCTGTTCATCCTCTGCACGCTGGTGTTCTTCTCGGTCGACGGGCACCTGGTGATCACCGGCATTGTTGGCGCCAGTTTCCAGGCCTGGCCGGTGGGTGGCGGGTTTGCCAACCTCTCGTTCGACACGCTGGCGCTGAACGTCGCGTGGATCTTCTCGGCCGCGATGCTGCTGGCGCTGCCCATGGTCTTCTCCAGCCTGGTGGTGCAGATCGGCTTCGGCTTCCTGAACCGCGTGGCGCCTTCGCTGAACCTGTACGCGCTGGGCTTTTCGGTAGTCACGCTGTTTGGCGTGATGATGCTGGTGCTGCTCGCGCCCACCTTCCCGGCCCACTACCTGCAAATGAGCGAGCGCGTGCTGGACATGCTGCAGCACGGCCTGAACAGCGCGGGGGCCGGCCGTGGCTGAGAGCAGTGGCGACAAGACCGAACAGGCCTCGCAGCAAAAGCTGCGCAAGGTGCGCGAGCAGGGCCAGGTGGTGCGCTCGCGCGACGTGGCCACCGCCATCGGCCTGGTGCTGAGCCTGAAGCTGGTGGTACTGCTCACGCCAGGCTGGCTGGCCGACTTCCGCAGCCTGTTCGGCCTGGTCATCTCGCCGCTGGACGGCGACGGTGCGCTTGAGAACCTCTGCACGCTGATCTTCCCGGCGGTGATCGGCCTGCTGCTGAAGATGCTGGCGCCGCTGGCCGTCATCCCGCTGGCCATCGTGCTGGGCTCGCTGTGGCCGGGCGGCTGGGTCATGAGCGGCGCCAACCTGGCGCCGAAGTTCGAGCGGCTGAACCCCTTGAGCAACCTGGCGCGCATGGTCTCGGGCAAGCACTACAGCGACTTCGGCATGTCCCTGCTGAAGGCCTGCCTGCTGATTGCCGTGCTGCTGCACGTGGTGCGCACCAGCATGGCCCAGCACCTGCGGCTGCAGGCCTTGCCGCTGGGCGAGGCGGTGGCCGAAGGCGCCGGCCTGATGCTGGACGGCATCTTCACGATGAGCATGATCTTCGTGCTGTTCGCGGTGCTGGACATGCCGCTGCAGCGCTTCCTGTTCATGCGCCAGCAGCGCATGAGCAAGCAGGACCAGAAGGAAGAGCACAAGAGCAACGAAGGCCGGCCGGAGGTGCGCCAGCGCATCCGCCAGCTGCAGATGGCGCTGTCGCGCCGCAGCGCGCGCAAGACCGTGCCCGAGGCCGACGTGGTCATCGTCAACCCCGAGCACTACGCCGTGGCGCTGAAGTACGACGAGCGCCGCGCCCAGGCGCCCTATGTGGTGGCCAAGGGCGTGGACGAGATGGCGCTCTACATCCGCCAGATCGCGCGCGAGCACAAGGTGGAAGTGCTGGAGCTGCCGCCGCTGGCACGTGCCATCTACAACACCAGCCAGGTGCAGCAGCAGATCCCCGCCGCGCTCTACAAGGCCGTGGCCCTGGTGCTGAACCACCTGATGCAGCTGCAGGCCTTCCACAACGGCAAACGGCCGATGGCGCCGGTGCTGCCCACCGAACTGCCGGTGCCGGCCCAATTGGCCGACCCCGTCACCACCGAATCCCCTGAACCAGCCCCCTCCCGATGAACACCCTGACTCGCCTGATCACCGAACTGCGCCGCCAGAAGATCGCGACGCCGATGTTCGTGCTGGCCGTGCTGGCCATGATCGTGCTGCCGCTGCCGCCGCTGCTGCTGGACGTGCTGTTCACCTTCAACATCGTGCTGGCGATGGTGGTGGTGCTGGTCAGCGTGGGTGCCAAGCGGCCGCTGGACTTCTCGGTTTTCCCCACCGTGATCCTGGCGACCACGCTGATGCGGCTGACGCTGAACGTGGCCTCCACGCGCGTGGTGCTGCTGCACGGCCACGAAGGCACGCACGCGGCCGGCCAGGTCATCGAGGCCTTTGGCAACGTGGTGATCGGCGGCAACATCGTCGTCGGCCTGGTGGTCTTCGTGATCCTGATGATCATCAACTTCGTGGTGGTCACCAAGGGCGCGGAGCGCATCTCCGAAGTCTCGGCGCGCTTCACGCTGGACGCGCTGCCCGGCAAGCAGATGGCGATCGACGCCGACCTGAACGCCGGCCTGATCAACCAGGAAAAAGCCCAGGCGCGGCGCCGCGACGTGGGCATGGAAGCCGACTTCTACGGCGCGATGGACGGCGCCTCGAAGTTCGTGCGCGGCGACGCGGTGGCCGGCATCCTGATCCTGGTCATCAACATGATCGGCGGCGTGGCCATCGGCTCGCTGATGCACGACCTGTCGTTCGCCGAGTCCTTCCGCCAGTACGCGCTGCTGACCATCGGCGACGGCCTGGTGGCGCAGATCCCGGCACTGCTGCTGTCCTCGGCCGCGGCCATCATCGTCACCCGCATCAGCGATTCGGGCGACTTCGAAGAGCAGGTCGGCGAGCAGCTGCTGGCCTCGCCCGGCGTGCTGTTCAGCGCGGCCGGCATGATGGCCTTGCTGGCTAGCATCCCGGGCATGCCCTGGCACACCTTCCTGGCTTTTGCCGCGCTGCTGGGCTACGCCGGCTGGCGCATGAGCCAGCGCAAGAAGGCGCCGGCCGAGCCGTCGACCGAACTGGCGCTGCAGTCCGCGCTGGTGATGGAGCGCCCGCCCGAGCTGGACTGGCGCAGCCTGCCGGTGGTGGAGCCGCTGACGCTGACCGTGGGCTACAAATTGGTCGGCTTGATCGACCAGGCGCACGGCGCACCGCTGACCCAGCGCGTCAAGGGCCTGCGCCAGACGCTCAGCGAGCAGATGGGCCTGCTGCTGCCGGCCATCGGCGTGCGCGACGACCTGGCGCTGAAGCCTTCGCAGTACGCGGTGTTGCTCAATGGCACGGTGCTGGCCACCGGCGACGTGCAGGCCGAACGCTTGATGGCCATTCCGTCACCGCAGACCTATGGCGAGGTCGATGGCATCCCGGGTGTCGAGCCTGCGTACCGCATGCCGGTGGTCTGGATTGCGCCGGCCGACAAGGCCCATGCGCTGGGCCTGGGCTACCAGGTGGTGGACGTGCCCAGTGCGATTGCCACGCACCTGTCCAAGCTGGTGCGCGAGCGACTGCCTGAGCTGATCCGCCATGACGACGTGGCGGCGCTGCAGGAGCGGCTGGCCGCGCAGGCGCCCAAGCTGGCCGCCGCGCTGGAGAAGGCGCTGAACCACAGCCAGTTGCTGAAGGTCTTCCGTGTGCTGCTGGCCGAAAGCGTGTCGCTGAAGGACATCGTGCCGGTGGCCACCACGCTGCTGGAACATGCCGAGGCCACCAAGGACCCGCTGATGCTGGCGGCCGAGGTGCGCTGCACGCTGCGGCGGCAGATCGTGCAGGCCTTGTGCGGCCCGTCCGCCGAGATGAAGGCCTTCAACCTCAGCGGTGAGCTGGAGAACATGCTGCTGGGCGCGCTGAACCAGGCGCGCCAGGGCGGGGCCAAGGTCGCGCTGGACAACTTCCCGGTCGACCCGCAGCTGCTCTCGCAGCTGCAGATCAACATGCCTTCGGTGCGCGAGCAGATGAAGCAGCAGGCGGCCACGCCGGTGCTGCTGGTGATGCCGCAGATCCGACCGCTGCTGGCCCGCTATGCGCGGCTCTTTGCGCCGGGGCTGCATGTGCTGTCGTACAACGAGATGCCCGAGCAGCGGGACGTCAGCATCGTCGGCTCCTTGGGCTGAGCTGCAGGCGGCTGCCGCGCCGCCGAGGCGGGCTGCACGACACCGCTGGCCTGCCACAGGCACAG